>NZ_CP171842.1:3190000-3391376 GCF_048019295.1 Limnohabitans sp. DCL3
GCCGTGTTGTGCTCATGCAGGTACATCTTGACCTTGGTGATCAGCTGGGCTTCGTGCGGACGGTACTGGTCGAGCCAGAACACCACCGGCATGCCGGAATTGCGCGCGCGGGTGACGGCCAACTTGACCCAGTCACGGATCGCAGCGTCTTTGACTTGGCACATGCGCCAGATGTCACCGGCTTCCACCTCTTCACTCAGCAGCACTTCACCGGTGTTGATGTCGGTGATGTTGGCCACGCCGTCTTCTGAAATTTCAAACGTCTTATCGTGCGAGCCGTATTCTTCGGCTTGCTGGGCCATCAGGCCCACGTTGGGCACTGTGCCCATGGTCTTGGGATCGAACGCACCATGCCATTTGCAGAAGTTGATCATCTCCATGTAGATGCGTGCAAAGGTCGACTCGGGCATCACGGCCTTGACGTCTTTCAGGCGGCCGTCAGCCCCCCACATCTTGCCGCCGTTGCGGATCATGGCAGGCATGGACGCGTCCACGATCACGTCGTTGGGCGAATGGAAGTTGGTGATGCCCTTGGCCGAGTCCACCATGGCCAGCTCAGGGCGGCCTTCGTGGCAGGCGTGCAGGTCCCGCTTGATTTCGTCTTGCTTGGACTGGGGCAATGCGGTGATCTTGCTGTACAGATCGGCCATGCCGTTGTTCACGTTCACACCCAACTCTTCGAACAGCTTGGCATGCTTGGCAAACGCGTCTTTGTAGAAGATCTTCACGCAATGGCCAAAAACGATGGGGTGCGACACCTTCATCATGGTGGCCTTGACGTGCAGCGAGAACATCACGCCGGTTTTGTGGGCGTCTTCGATTTCTTTTTCGTAGAACTCGAGCAAAGCTTTCTTGCTCATGAACATGCTGTCGATGACTTCACGGTCGAGCAAAGACACTTTGGGCTTGAGGATGATGGTCTTGCCACTCTTGGTGATCAGCTCCATCTTGACGTCACGGGGGCGGTCCAAGGTCATGGACTTTTCGCCGTGGTAGAAATCGCCAGCGTGCATGTGCGAGACGTGTGAACGCGAGGCTTGGCTCCACTCGGCCATGCTGTGGGGGTTCTTGCGGGCGAATTCTTTGACGGCGCGCGGCGCGCGGCGGTCCGAGTTGCCTTCGCGCAAAACAGGGTTCACGGCCGAGCCGGTGCACTTGTTGTAGCGGGCCTTCAAGGCCTTTTCTTCGTCGGTTTTGGCGTTTTCTGGGTAATCGGGCAAGGCATAGCCTTTGCCCTGCAACTCTTTGATGGCGGCGGTCAACTGGCCCACGGAGGCACTGATGTTGGGCAGCTTGATGATGTTGGCAGCGGGGTTGAGCGTCAGTTTGCCCAGCTCGGCCAAGTTGTTGGGCACGCGTTGCTCGGCGGGCAACAGGTCTGAAAACTCACCCAAAATGCGGGCCGCCACCGAGATGTCACTTTCAGCCACTTCGATGCCTGCGGGCGCTGCGAAGGTCCGAATGATGGGCAAAAACGAGGCTGTGGCCAACAAGGGGGCCTCGTCTGTCAGGGTGTAAATGATCTTGGATTTGTCTGCAGCCATGGGTACTCTCTTTTCTCGTTATCAAGATGTGTCTCAAAGAACACGGCGTCCGGCGGTGCGTCGAACGGATTCAGAAAAACCGCCTTTATAAGGTGGTTTAGCCCGTGACTTTATCTCAAAAGCCCCCCCGTTTGACTGACAAAAAGACGCGCTCAGCACAGCACCACCCAGCCCCCCAGGCCGAGTGCGCCCGGGCGATTAAACTCAAACCCTTTAGATTCGTGCCAAACCCTGGTATTTGGTACCCAATTGACCCGGTCCGTGCCTTGTCTGCACCGACACCAACCTAGGAACACACCCATGGGCGCGCAATGGAAAGCCAAAGGCAAAGCACAGGCCGCAGACGCACGAGGCAAATTGTTTGGCCGCCTGGCCAAGGACATCATGATCGCGGCCCGCAACGGCGCAGACCCGGCCGCCAATTCGCGCCTGCGCCTGGTGGTGGAACAGGCCCGCAAAGTGTCCATGCCCAAGGAAACACTGGAGCGCGCCATCAAGAAAGGCGCGGGCCTGCTGGGCGACGCCGTCAGCTTTGACCGCGTCATTTACGAAGGCTTTGCGCCGCACCAAGTACCCGTGATGATCGAAGTGTTGACCGACAACGTCAACCGCAGCGCCTCAGAAATGCGCGTGCTCTTTCGCAAAGGCCAGCAGGGCACTTCGGGCTCTGTCTCATGGGACTTTGACCATGTGGGCTTCATCGAGGCCGAGCCGGCCCAAGCCGGGGCGGATGCCGAACTGGCCGCCATCGAAGCCGGTGCGCAAGACTTTGAGCCCGCCGATGAAGACGGCGTGACCGTGTTCATCACCGAAGCAACCGACCTGGACCTGGTCAGCCGCGCCCTGCCCGAGCACGGCTTTTCCGTGGTGTCGGCCAAGCTGGGCTACAAACCCAAGAACCCGGTCGACCCGGCCAACCTGAGCGCCGAACAGCTCGAAGAAGTTGAAGCCTTTTTGGGCGCGATCGACAACAACGACGACGTGCAGAACGTGTTTGTGGGCCTGGCAGGCTGAAGCCCGTAAAACCGACTGAAATCCGGGCATGAAGCACCTGCTGATCGCTGTTTTATTCGCCTTGAACGGTCTGGGGGTTCAAGCCCAAGCGCAAATGACCCCACTCGACATCGGTCGGGGCGATGCCCGTTTGCCCATTTTTGTCATGACACAGCCGGACGCTGTGGCCACCGTGATCCTGCTGCCTGGGGGCGATGCCGGCAGCGGCAAAATCGTCGATGGCCAGCCCAGCAGCAAAAACTTTCTGGTCCGTTCGCGCGGGCTGTTTTTTGCCGAAAAATTCAATGTGCTTGTGGCGTTTCGTGCCACTGACTTGCCCGGCCTGGACTACGACTACCGCGTCAGCGCCCCCCATGTGCAGGAGCTGGCCGCGGTGATTCGACACGCGCGCCAACTCAGCCCGGCACCGGTCTGGCTGATCGGCACCAGCCGAGGCACCGTGTCCGGCACGGCCGCTGCGATTGCGTTGCCCCAAGGCATGGTGCAAGGCCTGGTGCTCACCTCCAGCGTGACGTCCAAGAAGCCCGGGGCCATCGCCACGCAAGCCATTGGCAAGATCAGCGTGCCCACACTGGTGGTGCACCACAAGCTCGATGCCTGCAAAATTTGCGTGCCCTCCGAAGCGGCCCGCATCACCGACGGGCTCAAGTCCGCCCCGTTCAAAAAATTCCTGATGCTCGACGGGGGCGCCGACCCGATCGGCGACCCCTGCGAAGCCCAGCACTGGCACGGCTTCATCCACCACGAAGCCGAAACCGTCCAACAGATCAGCCGGTGGATCCAGTCACCCCAGAACTGAGGCGTTCAAGCTGACAAGCGCCGCCGCTGTTGCACCGCCTGCGCCAGCGCTTGCAGCACGGGCACGGTCTGCGCAAAGCTGATGCAGGCGTCGGTGATCGACACACCGTATTGCAAAGCTTGGCCGGGTTGTTGATCTTGCCGGCCTTCGTTCAGATGGCTCTCGATCATCAAGCCCATGATGCGGCGCTCGCCGCCCGCCACTTGCGCGGCCACATCGTGCGCGACTTCGATCTGCTTGGCGTGTTGCTTGCTGCTGTTGGCGTGCGACACGTCCACCATCACCTGCGGCGCAATGCCTGAGGCTTGCAGCGCCTTGCAGGCGGCATCCACGTCGCTGGCCGCGTAGTTGGGCGTTTTGCCGCCGCGCAAGATGATGTGCACGTCTTGGTTGCCGCGTGTCTCAAAAATCGCGGCCTGGCCCATCTTGGTCATGCCGATGAAGGCGTGTGGCGCCTTGGATGCCACCACCGCATCGGCCGCCACTTTGACGCCGCCGTCGGTGCCGTTTTTGAAACCCACCGGGCACGACAGGCCGCTGGCCAGTTGGCGGTGGCTCTGGCTTTCGGTGGTGCGCGCGCCGATCGCGCCCCAAGTGACCAGATCGCTGATGTACTGCGGGCTGAGCAAATCCAAAAACTCGGTGGCCACAGGCAAACCCAAGTCGAGGATGTCCAGCAAGAGTTTGCGGGCCATCTCCAGCCCCTGGTTCATGGCAAAGCTGCCGTCCAGGTGCGGGTCGTTGATGTAGCCCTTCCAGCCCACGGTGGTGCGCGGTTTTTCAAAATACACACGCATCACGAGGTGCAGGTCTTGGGCGTGCTGCTGTGCTTCGGCCTTGAGCAGCCTGGCATAGGCGATGGCTTGGTCATGGTCGTGGATAGAGCAGGGGCCAACGACCACCACCAAGCGGTCGTCTTGGCCCTGCAAGACGTTCGAGATGTCCTGGCGCGAACGCTCGACCAGCGCCAGATGCGCGGGCGATGCGGGCAAACGTTCTTCAAGCAGCGCGGGCGTCAAAAGGGGGCGCACCGAGGCGATGCGGGTGTCGTCGATGCGGGTTTTGTCTTGGGTGGAAAGCATGTCTCAAGTCACCTGATAATTCAGGGCAAGTTTATAGGGAACCCCCATGACACTGCCCCCACCACAACTTGAGCACGTTGGCGATTTGGCCGTGACCATCGCCCAGCCGGTTGAAGTCGGCCACACGCCCGCCGGTTTGCGCCGCATGATTCCCATCACAGGCGGCACAGTGACCGGCCCTCGGCTGAACGGCAGGGTGTTGGCCGGCGGCGCCGACTTCCAACTGATTCTGGCCGGCGGCACGCAAGCGCATTTGGATGCCCGTTACGTGATCGAACTGGATGACGGCACGCGCGTGTTCGTGCAAAACACCGCGCTGCGCGTGGCGTCTCTGGACAATTCTCAGCGCATCATGAACGGTCAACCGGTCAACCCCGACGAAGTCTACTTTCGCTGCCAGCCCAAGCTGGAGGCCACGGCACCTCAGTGGGCTTGGCTGAGCGAGAGCCAATTCATTGGCACCGGACGGCGTGCGCCCGACGGTGTTTTTTTGAGTTTTTACCGGGTGCTCTGATCACAGGGGTACTCCCGCTGAGTTGACATCACGCAACGCCCTGCGCCGGCGCAGAGCACTTGCAAGGTCCGAGACAACTCAGACAAAACGCGCTGGCGAATACGGCCGTGGATCGATCCAGGTCTGGCGACCCTCGACCATTTCGGCCAACAAACGCCCGGCCACAGGCCCCAGGGTGAAACCTTGGTGCCCATGGCCGAAGTTGAACCACAGCCCCTTGTGATGCGGCGCAGGCCCCATCACAGGCAACATGTCGGCGGTGCAGGGGCGCGCGCCCAGCCACGGGGCCTCGGGCAAAGGCTCACCCATATCCACCAATTCGCGGGCCAACACTTCGGCCTTGGCCAGTTGAACCGGCGTAGCGGGTGCATCCATGGGCGCAATTTCAGCGCCCGTGGTCAGGCGCAGACCGCGCTGCATCGGGGCCAGCACATAGCCGCGCTCCGCATCGAGCACAGGTTGCTGCAGCGGCACGGGCGCGGTGTAGTGCTGGTGGTAGCCACGCTTGATGAAGAGCGCAAAGCGGTAACCCAAGGAGCGGATTGCGCCATCGGCCCAAGGGCCCAAAGCCAGCACCGCTTGCTCGGCCTCCAAATGGCCTTCGGTGGTCTGCACCGCCCAACCTTGCCCACGGGCCTGCAAACGAGTCGCATCGGCCACCACTGAACGTCCGCCTCGGGCCACAAACAAGTCGGCATACCGTTGGACCAACGCCCCTGGTGCGTTGACAGCCCAAGGTTCCAGCCAGTGCACTGCGCCTGCAAGCGACCGGTGCAAAGCAGGCTCTGCCAATGCCAGATCGGCGGTGTTTTCCACGTGGTAACGCACGCCAAAGCGGTCATGCAAATCCATCGCCCGTTGTGCAGCGTCCTCCAGCGCTTGGGGCGTTCTGAATACAAAACGAAACCCTTGCCGCTTGACCAAATCATCGGCCCCAGCAGCAGCCACCAGCAAACCGTGCTCTTCGGTGGCATGCGCAATCAGGCGGCTGTAGGCTTCAGTGGCTCGGGCATGGTGCGCGGGGCGGGAGTGGTCCCAATAGGCCAGCAAGGGGCGCGCCATTTGCCACAGCCCCCGTGGATGCCAGTGGACATCCGCGCCCCGTCGCAAGGCCGAATTGAACAAAAAGCGGGGCTCTCGCGCAAAGGCATAGGGTTCGACCGCCTCGCGCTGGATCAGGCCCGCATTGCCAAAAGAGGTTTCTTGGCCCGGCCCCCGCCGGTCCACCAGCGTCACCTCATAGCCGCGTTGTTGCAAGTGCAAAGCGGTGCAGGTGCCGACCATGCCGGCGCCTAAAACGAGGATGGAAGATGCCATGCTGTAAGTATAGAGAGGGCAAGGGCGGCCGCGCTTGGCTACAATAGCCGCATTCTTGTATTGGGGAACCTCATGTCCGCTCACCACGACACACACACATCTGATGATCCCGTTGAAAACGTGGTCAAGCACATTCCTGTCGTCATTCCTGCCGCTGGTGCTGTGCTGATTTTCTTGTTGGCTTTCATTGCCGTCTTCATGGCTTGAGCCTTGATGGATTCCGCGGTGCGCTGTTCGCAGCCGCACCCCTTTGGCCTGAACCCGCAACAGCCTGCGCTTTGCGGGTTTTTTGTTGGCTTTTTTGTGACAAATAGACCCGCTCCCAGAAGGCTGCCCACGCTGCGATAGAGGCCAGCCAAGCGGGACCACACGTCGGCAACCGCTGACGGACAGCCGCCGTCGCCCGGCGATCAACCCTCCGTCATGTCCGCGCCCTCGTGTTATGCATTTTTTGCATAGATATAAAGGGGTTTTGCGCACCACTGACAGGCACGCAACAGGATGGCTCCCTAAAATCAAACCCCCGCAGGTTACCAAGCAGTTACAGCAACCTGGCAAGGCACTGAGCCAGCGAACCTGCCGTTTTTTCAAAGCCCCTGCCCAGGGTTTTTGAAAAAACGATTTTTAAACTTGGAGCCTCCCATGAACTCACCCGCAATGCAGGGCGTCAGCAGCCTGAACACCCCTGCGTACGTCAAGCACGCAAAACTGATCGCCTGGGTCGCCGAAATGGCCGCCCTGTGCAAGCCCGCCGACATTTACTGGTGTGACGGTTCACAAGATGAATACGACCGCCTGTGCGCAGCATTGGTGGCAGCCGGCACCTTCAAAAAGCTCAACCCCGCCAAGCGCGCCAACTCGTTCCTGGCTTGCTCCGACCCTTCAGACGTGGCCCGCGTGGAGGACCGCACCTACATCTGTTCGGCCCAAAAAGAAGATGCCGGCCCCACCAACAACTGGATGGAACCCGCGCAAATGCGCGCCACCTTGAACCCACTGTTTGACGGCTGCATGGCTGGCCGCACGATGTACGTGGTGCCTTTCTCCATGGGCCCATTGGGGTCGCACATCAGCCACATCGGCATCGAGCTGACCGACAGCGCCTACGTCGCCGTCAACCAAAAAATCATGACCCGCATGGGCAAGGCCGTGTTTGACGTGCTGGGCACCGATGGCGAGTTCGTGCCCTGCATGCACACCGTGGGCGCCCCCTTGGCCGCTGGCCAAAAGGACACGACCAGCTGGCCTTGCAACCCCACCACCAAGTACATCGTGCACTACCCTGAGACGCGCGAGATCTGGTCTTACGGTTCGGGCTACGGCGGCAACGCGCTGCTGGGCAAGAAATGTTTTGCGCTGCGCATCGCCTCCAACATGGGCCGCGAACAAGGTTGGCTGGCCGAACACATGCTCATCCTGGGCGTGACCAACCCCGAAGGCAAAAAATACCACGTCGCAGCAGCGTTCCCCAGCGCCTGCGGCAAAACCAACTTCTCGATGCTGGTGCCACCCAAGGCCTTTGAAGGCTGGCGCGTCACGACCATCGGCGACGACATCGCTTGGGTCAAGCCCCACGCCGACGGCAAGATGTACGCCATCAACCCCGAAGCCGGTTACTTTGGCGTGGCCCCCGGCACCAACATGAAGACCAACCCCAACTGCATGCTGAGCCTGCACAAGGACGTGATCTTCACCAACGTGGCCCTGACCGACGACGGTGACGTGTGGTGGGAGGGCATGGAAAAAGACACGGGCTCTTTGCCCGATCACCTGATCGACTGGCAAGGCAAGGACTGGACACCCCAGATCGCCAAGGAAACCGGCGCCAAAGCCGCTCACCCCAACGCCCGCTTCACCGTGGCCGCGACCAACAACCCCGCGCTTGACCCCGCCTGGGACGACGCTGCCGGCGTGCCGATCGACGCTTTCATGTTCGGCGGCCGCCGCTCGACCACCGTGCCCTTGGTGACCGAAGCGCGCAGCTGGACCGAAGGTGTCTACATGGCCGCGACCATGGGGTCAGAAACCACCGCCGCCGCCTTTGGCGCACAAGGTGTGGTGCGGCGTGACCCCTTTGCCATGCTGCCTTTCTGCGGCTACAACATGAGCGACTACTTCCAGCACTGGCTGGACACCGGTGCCAAGGCGCAGGCCGCTGGCCACAAGCTGCCCGCCATGTACTGCGTGAACTGGTTCCGCAAAGGCGAAGACGGCGCGTTCGTGTGGCCCGGCTACGGCGACAACATGCGCGTGCTCAAGTGGATGATCGACCGACTCGAAGGCAAAGCCGCTGGCCAAGACACCCTGTTCGGCGTGGCCCCCACTTACGGCGAAATCACTTGGACCGGCCTGGACTTCAGCGCCGAGCAGTTCGAGGCCGTGACCAGCATCGACCCGGCTGCTTGGCAAGCCGAGTTCAAACTGCACGACGAGCACTTTGCTCAGCTGAGCTACCACCTGCCCCAGGCACTGCTGGCCACCAAGTCGGCATTGCAGGCCAAGCTCGCCGCTTAAATTTCGGCCCTGTCGCGCGCCAACAGCGCGGCACAAAAAAACCGCCTCGGCATCAAGCCGAGGCGGTTTTTTCTGGGCGGCACAATCGACGCACTCATGCCTTTGCTGAACACCCCCGAATCCCGAGAACGCCGAGCCCTTTGGCTCTTGTGGGTCACGCCGGCCCTGTGGTCCGTCAATTACGTCGTGGCCCGAACCGCGCCAGGCGTGGTGGAGCCGCACATGCTGGCTTTGGGGCGTTGGGCTTTGGCGGGCTTGGTGGTGGGCTTCATCGCGCGCAGTGAACTCTGGCGCGAGCGCCGCAGCACCTTGGCGCACGCGTGGCAGTACCTGGTGCTGGGTGCATTGGGCATGCTCGTTTGCGGGGCCTGGGTGTACGAAGGCGCGCAAACCACCAGCGCCATGAACATCGCCTTGATTTATGCGGCCTCGCCGGTGCTGATCGCTTTGGCGGCGGTGCTCTGGCTGGGCGAGCGGTTTTCCTGGCGGCAAGGCTTGGGCGTGTTGATCGCCATGTCTGGCGTTTTCCATGTTGTGGTCAAAGGTCAATGGGGTGCCTTGGGCCAAGTGCAATGGATTGCTGGCGATGGCTGGATTGTGCTGGCCATGGTCTCGTGGGCCGGTTTTGCTTTGCTGCAAAAGAAATGGCCCAGCCCGCTGAGCGCCACGGCCCGTTTGGCCGCCATCTGTGCAGGCGGTGTGCTGGTGCTTTTGCCCTTTGCCGCTTGGGAATGGCACCAAGCTACGACGCCCGTTTGGAGCTGGAACGCCACGCTTTTGGTGGTGGTCGCTGGGCTGATTCCCGGTGTGGGCGCGTATTGGGCCTATGGTTTTTGCCAGAAAGTACTGGGCGCCAGCCGGGTTGCCGCCAGCCTGTACCTGGGACCCTTGTACGGTGGCCTGACGGCATGGGCGGTGCTGGGTGAGTCTTTGGGCTGGCACCATGTGGCGGGGGCGGCCTTGATTTTGCCCGGCATCTACCTGGCGTCCAAGCCGACACCGGTCAAAGCTGTCACGTGAAAAGCAAAAGGCCTCCGAATGGAGGCCTTCGCGTGAACAGGTGCACAAGGCGCCTGCATCTTGAACAGAGATTAGATGTAATAAAGGCGGTTTTTGACCATGCGCGCTGCGCGGCGTGTCATGTACGTTGTGAGGTCTGCGGCTGGCGTTTGGTCGTCCTCGGCGCGGTCCATCGCGGTTTGCAGATCGGTCATCAACCGGCTGTCGCTTTGGGCCATGGCCCACAAACGCTCATCGGCGCGCCGACGGGCCACATGGGCTGACCAGCTGTCCAGCCCGGCCATCAGGTTTTGCGCCAACAGGCGACTGACACCGCGCAGTGCGGCAATGGCCACCACCGCCACCACCCACAGCGCCAGCCAGGCGGCCAGCACATGGGTGTCGGCCCAGTCGTCGATCAGGTGGTCTGCCAAGACCACCAGCGCAGCGACGCCAGCGGCCAACATCCAAGTGGCCAAGCTGTGTGCGGATGTGCGGGGCGCAGCGTTGGCGGCGTGGATGGTGGGCACTTCGCCCAAAACAGATTTGGTGGTGGTGTTCATTTTGAATTCCCTTGTTGGATACTTTGGGGTTTTGACAGTTCAAAACCAGCAAGTTTGGCCAATCTTAGGGTTTTTACCCATGCGATTCAACTTTATATTCATGATGGCATTCATTCATAATGGTGATATATAACAGGTGATTGCTTGAACCCATCCATACCGGCCTCTTTTCGCACACTCGACCTGAACTTGCTTCGGATCTTTGACGAAGTCATGGCCGAGCGCAGCCTGACGCGTGCGGCCCACAACCTCTCGCTGACCCAACCGGCCGTGAGCAACGCCGTTCGCCGCCTGCGCGACGCACTGGACGATGAACTGGTTCGACGGCATGGCCACGGCATTGAGCCCACGCCCCGTGCGCTGGCGCTGTGGCCCTGCGTGCGCGAGGCGCTGCGCCAGCTGCAAGAGGCCATCGTGCCCAGCACCTTTGTTCCGCATGAGGCGCGCAATACGCTCATCTTGGCCATGGCCGATGCCACGGCCGCAGAGCTCATGGGCGGTTTGGCGCGCCAATTGCAAACCGACGCGCCGGGCATTTCACTGCGTGTGGTGCCATTGACCACGCGCGACCCGCGCGGCCTGCTCGCCGATGGGGTGGCCGACATCGCACTGGGTTACTTCCCCGCCGTGCTGACCGATCTGACCGGGCGTGCACAAGCGGGGGAAGCCGTGTCTTTTGAGCACCAGCGCCTGTACGCGGGTGAATACGTCTGCGTGATGCGGCAGGGCCACCCCATGGCGGACCTGCCCATGACGCTCGACGCCTATTGCGCAGCCCGGCATTTGCTGGTGAGCTTTTCGGGCCGCCCCTATGGTTTTGTCGATGAAGCCCTGGCCACCATCGGGCGCCAGCGCCGCATCGTGCTCACGGTGAACCAGTTTTTCACGGCCGGGCAAGTGGTGGTCAACTCCGACCTGCTCACGGTGCTGCCGCGCCACTTTGTCCCCACCACGGGCATGGGTGACCAACTCGTGCTGCGCGAATTGCCACTGGACGTGCCCCCTGTGCAGGTGGAGGCGCTGTGGCACCGCCGACAACAACACGACAGCGCGCACCAATGGCTGCGCGCGCAACTGCTGCAGGTGGCGCAGGCTGCGTTTTCGGCCGAGGCGGTGAAATGAACATCCAACTGCTTTCCGACCTGCACTTGGAGTCCAACCCCGCCTTCATGCCCACCCCTGCGCAAGGTGCCGATGTGCTGGTGTTGGCGGGCGACATTGGCTCGTACCAAACCCACTCCGCGCTCAGCGCCACAGGCGATACCGACTTTGGTCTGCAACGATTTTCTCCAAAGCACGGCTGGCCCACGCCGGTGCTGTTTGTGCCCGGCAACCACGAATACGACGGGCTGGACTTCGACGCAGCACATGCCCGCCTGCAAGACACCTGCGCCCGACTGGGCATCACTTGGCTGGAGCGGGAGGTGCTGCAGTTGGACGGCGTGCGCTTTGTGGGCACCACATTGTGGAGCGACTTTGATGCACTCGGGCCACTGGCAGGACAAGCCCTGCCGCAGAAAATTCCCGCGCACTTCAGTCACCCCAACAGCCCGTACAGCCGCCACCTCAAAGCCCGAGACAAAGCCTTCCGGGCCGCCAACTATTACTTGCGCAAAACCCTCACCACACGCCACGGCGCGCCCTGGCTGGCCGAGGGCATGCGCGAACAAGCCCTGCAATGCCAGGACTGGCTGAGCCAAGCCCTGAACACACCGTTTGATGGCCCCACCGTGGTGGTCACGCACTTTGCGCCCAGCTTGCACAGCGCAGACCCTCGCTACGGCCGTGTCCCTGGCACGGCAGGGTTTTGCAACGCACTGGACCATTGGCTGCCCCAGGCTCAGCTGTGGTTACACGGTCATTTGCACTGCGCCAGCGACTACATCCAGCATGGTTGCCGCGTGGTGGCCAACCCCTTGGGCTACGCCCGCAAAAACGAGCAGGTGCAATTCAAGGCCCAAGGCACATGGGCCATTTGAGTGCCTGGACCTTTGCGAACACGTTGGCAGGGCCCCACCTGGGCAAGCCCCTGTTTTCATGACCTAAGTCAAGGCCTCCGGTCCAAGTCACGCCTACAGTGAAGGCTTGTTTTGAACCGCAACTGGAGCGCTTGATGAAAATCTTATTGGCCGTCGATGGCAGCGAATACACCAAAAAAATGCTGGCCTACCTGGCCACGCATGAAGCGCTTTTTGGGCCACACCACAGCTACACCTTGCTCACCGTGAGCCCACAACTGCCCCCACGCGCGCGCTCGGCCGTGGGCAAGGAACTGGTGGAAACCTACCACCGCGAAGAAGCCGAAAAAGTGTTGTCACCCGTGACCAAATTCTTGGTGCGCCACGGCATCGATGCAAAGACCACAGTCAAAATCGGCCATGCCGGGGAGACGATCTCCAAAGTGGCCGACAGCGGCAAGTTCGACTTGGTGGTCATGGGCTCACATGGCCACGGCACATGGGGCAACTTGGTCATGGGCTCGGTCGCCACCCAAGTGCTCGCGCACTGCAAAGTACCGGTTTTGCTGGTGCGCTGAAGGCTCAGCGGGCGCTCAGCCCATCGAAGCAGGTGCTCATCACGAGATCGAGGATTTGCTCTTCGGTGTGCTGCTCGCCCATTTTGAGAAACTCCAGCACCGGGTCGCAAGCGCGGGCAAACAAGGTGTACAAGACCGCAACGGCTGGCAACGCTGGGTTGATGTGGCCCTGAGCCTGCGCCTCTTCGATCCAGCCGCCCAAAGCGTCGCTGACCTCCATCAAACCATCCATGTAATCTTTGCTGCCCATCAACGTGGCGCGCAAACTGGAGTTTTGGCTGGGCAATGAAGGCATCAATCCTTGGAGCTTGAGTGTCATCGTCCAACGCGTCACCGACTTGAGTTTGTCGATGGCGGGGTGCTCGGCGGGCTGAGACTGGATCAATTCCTGCGCCTTGCGCATGGCCGTCACCATGGCCGCACAGGCCAACTCTTCCTTGCTGGTGAAGTGTTTGTACAGGCTGGCTTTGGCAATGCCCACCTCGGCGGCCACTTCGTCCACCGTCATCGCGTCAAAGCCTTTTTCGGCCAACAGGCGGTTCACGGATTGGATGATCGCCGTTTCGCGGGCGGCCAACATCTGGATCTTGAAGGACTTCTTGGGCAAGGTGGGTGGGGTGTTCATGCTCAGATTCTAGCCCGCAAGTCCAAAAAAAGACCATCGGGTCATTACCGAGTCGAACTCAACCAAAGCGCGATGACCACGTTACCTTTGGGCCGCCAGCCGGCAGGCCGACGCGCGGTCAGGCCTTTTGCACGCCAGCAACGCCTTGTTGGATGGCGTACTGGGCTTGGGTCTTGAACAACCCGTCCTGCCGTGCGGGATTGGCGGTGGTTCTGAACTCGGCTCGAATGCCTTCGGGCCGCACGTCCAACCAGGTGTAACCCCGCTCGTCCGAGCGGGCGTGCAGGATGTCCGGGTTGCTCTCTCGAATTTGAGCCAACAACTTCTCACCCAAGCCGCGCGATGTGACCGATGTGGTCACGATCTCGCTGGCCACCACGGGCGAGCGCTCGTCGTTGGCTTGCACGCGCAATTGGGCGGCCACGTTCATGTGCACATCGCCGCCCAACATCACCACGTTGTGCACCCCCGACTGGGCCACCGTGCCCAACAGCTTGGCGCGCGCTTGCGGGTAGCCGTCCCAACCATCGGTGAAGGCACTTCGCCCCAGGGGGGTGTTGACGCCACTCGGGCTCATTTGCGTGGATTGCGCCACCAACTTCCAGCGTCGGTTGCTGCGCGTCAGGCCCTCGGTGAACCATTGCTCTTGCGCCGCGCCCAGCATGCTGCGCGATGGATCGCCCAAGGCCTCACACGCCACGACCACTCGGCCTCCGCCCCGGTTCGGGTCCAGACAAGCCTGGTGGTCACGGTACTGGCGGCAGTCCAGCGTCCACAAGTCGGCCAACTGGCCCCAGGGCATGCGATCGTGGATGCGCATTTGGCTGGCGTTGACCGGGTCAGGCCCCAGCCGCAGGGGCATGTGCTCAAAATAAGCTTGGTAGGCGGCGGCTCGGCGACGTAAAAAAGCCAGCGGATCGGTGAAGTGACGGTCCAAATCGTTGGCGTAGTCGTTGACCACCTCATGGTCGTCCCAAGTCATGGCCCAGGTGTGCGCTGCATGACAGGCTTGCAAATCGGCATCGGTTTTGTACTGCGCATGGCGCTCGCGGTATTCGTCAAGCAACTTGGGCTCGCCGCCAAGATGTCGGCGCAGCAGATACTGCGGGTTGGAGCTTTCGTAAATGTAGTCCCCCGCGAACAGCACCAAGTCGAGATCACGCTGGGCCATCTCTCGGTGGGCCGTGAAGTAGCCCTGCTCGTAATGTTGGCAAGAAGCCAACGCCATGCGCAAACGTGCCACGGGTTCATCGACAGCTGGGCTGGTGCGTGCGCGGCCCAAGGAACTGACGGCGCTGCCACACACGAAACGGTACCAATACGTTCGACCCGGCTGCAAACCGCTGGCCACCACATGCACACTGTGCGCCCGCGACGCATCGGTTTGTAGCCGCCACTGGCGAACCGGTTGCCGCAAGGCCTCATCGGCGTACACCTCGCACACCACCTCCAGGCTTTGCACACGCATGGCCTCATCGGCTGGGCTGATGCGAAGGCGCGTCCACAACACCACACTGCTGGGCTGCGGCTGGCCACTGGCCACGCCCAAACTGAAAGGGTCCACTTGCCAACGTGGCCCTTGACCCCCAGCAGCGGCCTGCAGCCCCTGCGCCTGAACCCCTGCGCCCAACCAGGGCGTCAAGGCCAAGGCCAAAGCACGGTGATGCAGGTCTCGACGGGACAAGAAAGAAGGGTTCATGGTGGCAAGGCGCTGGCGGCGTAGGGACAAAAATTCAGCCTCTATATTAGACGGGCACGGCACGCGACCCGGCCAGCGCGGACCTTGCCTGGTGGTGACAGGCCGGCGCGCGTGACAACGGCACAATGGGGCCCATGCGCGCCTCGACCCGACCCCGACAAGACCATCTGGACGCCCTGGCCGTGGGCGTGTTGCTGGTGTGCTGCATGTTTTGGGGCTTCCAGCAAGTGCTGGTCAAAGCCACGGTGGGTGAATTACCGCCGGTCTTTCAATCGGGCGTGCGCGGCTTAGGGGCCACCTTGCTGCTCTGGCTCTGGTGCCAGTGGCGGGGCGTCAAGCTTTTTGACCGGGATGGCAGCTTGTGGGCGGGTTTGCTGGTGGGCAGCCTGTTTGCGGCTGAATTTGCCTTCATCTACACCGGCCTGCAACACACCTCGGCCTCGCGGCTGACGGTGTTTTTGTACACCTCGCCCTTTTGGGTGGCGGCCTTGCTGCCTTGGTTCGTCCGCACCGAGCGGCTGCGGCCTGTGCAATGGCTGGGCATGGCTTGCGCGTTTGCTGCTGTGGTCTTTGCACTGCGTGAAGGTTTGGGTGGCACAGGGGCCACGGGCGACCTGATGGGCCTGGCCGCCGGGGCCTTGTGGGGCCTGACGACGGTGGCCATCCGGGCGGCCAACCTCACGCGGTTGGCCGCTGAAAAACTGCTGTTTTACCAATTGGCCGTGAGCACCCTGGTGCTGCTCCTGCTGTCACACCTGCTGGGTGAACCCTGGGGTGGCACCTGGAGCGGCTTTGCGGTGGGCTCGGTGGCGCTGCAAACGGTGGGAGGCGCATTCGCCAGCTACCTCGCCTGGATGTGGATGCTGGGCCACTACCCGGCCACCAAGATCTCGGCCTTTGTGTTTTTGACTCCGCTCTTCGCTTTGCTGTTTGGCATGCTCTGGCTGGGCGAGGCGGTGACCTTCACACTGGCGCTGTCCTTGGCGCTGGTGGCGGTGGGCATCGTGCTGGTCAACCGCCCATAAAGCGCCGACATCCCCCCTCTTTTCTGAAAGCCCCCATGACTTACCAAGCCCTGCAAATCCAAAAAGACGACGCCGGTTACCGCTGCACCTTGCAAACACTCGATGACAGCGCCTTGCCAGAAGGCGACGTGTCGGTGCAAGTGGACTACTCCACCCTCAACTACAAAGACGGCCTGGCCATCACGGGCAAAAGCCCGGTGGTGCGCAAGTTCCCGCTCACGCCCGGCATTGACTTGGCGGGCACCGTGACCGAAAGCCAGCACCCGCTGTTCAAAGCCGGGGACGCCGTCGTTTTGAACGGCTGGGGCGTGGGCGAAAGCCACAGCGGCGGCTTGGCACAAAAAGCGCGCCTCAAGGGCGACTGGTTGGTCAAGCTGCCTGCCGCGTTCACGCCGCGCCAAGCCATGGCCATTGGCACGGCGGGTTACACCGCCATGCTGTGCGTGATGGCACTTGAAAAGCACGGCGTCACACCCGAAAAGGGTGATATTTTGGTCACCGGTGCCGGCGGCGGCGTGGGCAGCGTGGCCATTGCGCTCTTGGCCAAGCTCGGCTACCGCGTGGTGGCCAGCACCGGCCGCCTGCAAGAGGCCGACTACCTGCGCCAGCTCGGCGCGGCCGACGTGATGGACCGTGCCGAGCTGTCTGCCCCCGGCAAGCCATTGGCCAAAGAGCGCTGGGCGGGCGTGGTCGACACCGTGGGCAGCCACACCCTGGCCAACGCCTGCGCCAGCACGAAATACGGCGGTGTGGTGACGGCCTGCGGCCTTGCCCAAGGTATGGACTTTCCGTCCAGCGTGGCGCCCTTCATCTTGCGCGGCGTGACCTTGGCCGGCATCGACAGCGTGATGGCCCCGCGAGCTGTGCGCGAAGCCGCCTGGGCACGTTTGGCGCAAGACCTGGACACGGCGCAACTGGAGCGCATGACCCGCGAAGTGGGCCTGACCGACGCGATCGGCTTGGGAGCGGAAATTTTGGCGGGCCAGGTGCGCGGCCGGGTGGTGGTGAACGTGAACGGCTGACGGTCTCGGACAAGCGCTTCAAAGCCGTGAAGTGATTGTTTTGTCATTCGAGATGTACAGCGAGTTACATATAAACAATACTTTTTAATCATTTAAATCAGACAATGTTGATTTTTTAATCAACATTGTCTGCCGTGAGCCTCTACACCCAGCTGCAAGCCGCCAAGAGCGAAGAAGACGTCAAGGACGCGTACATCAAGGCCCTGGGCCTCAAGCAATACACCAAAGGCCTGATCGACATCCAGACCCGTGAGGTCTGGTTCGAGGCCAAGGACACCGACCGCAACTCCAGCTACGCCATGTTCACCCAGCTGCTGCATTACGTGCAGGTGGCGCTGAACAAAGGCGAACCGGTGCCGCCGTTTCTGGCGGTGATCGACACCGAAAAAGCGGCCATCATGAAAAGCGCCGATGTGCTGCCTTTTCTGGCCAAAAAAACCATCCAGTGGGGCAAGTCGGCCAGCCAATACACCCAAGAGGCGCTGAACGACATCTCGGCCCACATCGGCACTTACTTTGTGTCGTTCCGGATCAAGACGCACGAAGACGAGTTCATCAGCACCGTCAAAGCGGCCATCCAATCGGGCGACATCATCCGCACGCAAATCACGCCGGACAACCTGAAACAGGTGTTTGACAAATGGGTGGCCATGGTGGGCCGCGAGATCGTGGGTGTGAGCGAAGAAGACTACGCGCTGCTGTTTTTCGCGGACATCATGCACGACGGCACCGTGTCCACACACGCCAATTTGCCGGCCGAGTTGATGCACAAAAGCGGCGCGCCCGTGTTCTCGCTGGGCGGCAAAAATTTTGACCTGGGCAACAAAGAAGGTTATCGGCAGTTTTGGGCCATCTACCACCGCCCGCCCAAATCGGAGTACCGCGACTACCTGCTCGAGCGCCGCGACAGCCTGATCCCGTATGACGAACGCAGCTTCAAGGGCGCGTATTACACGCCGCTGCATGTGGTGGACAAAGCCTATGACAAGCTGGCCGAAACGCTGGGCGCCAACTGGCAAAAAGACTACATCGTGTGGGACATGTGCTGCGGCGTGGGCAACCTGCAGGTCAAGCACAGCAACCCGCGCAACCTCTACATGAGCACGCTGGACCAAGCGGACATCGACGTGATGAAAGCCACCAAAACCTGCGTGGCGGCGCAGCGCTTTCAGTACGACTACTTGAACGACGACATCACCGAGGACGGGCAGATTGACTACAGCCTGAGCAACAAGGTGCCGCCAGAATTGCGCAAAGCCATTGCGGAGGGGAAGAAGATTTTGGTGTTGATCAATCCGCCTTATGGCGAATCCGCCAACACGCTGAACAAAAGCGCAAAAACCGACATTGCAACCACGAACATTGCGAAAACATCCAATGGACAAGGCTACGCCAACAGGGAGTTATTCACGCAATTTGTGGTTCGGGTTCAAAGGGAGATTCCATCCGCAATTTTGGCAATGTTCAGCACTTTAAAGTACGTGAACGCACCTAATTTTGAAAGTTTCCGCGCAAATTGGAACGCCCACTATTTGGGCGGCTTCATTGTGCACAGTAAGGCTTTTGATGGGCTGAGCGGGAATTTTCCGATTGGATTTTTGATATGGAAAACTCAGCCACGGCCAAAAGAATTTCCAAGCCAAATACAGGTAGATGTCCTGAACCGAGATGCTCAGGCCATCGGCGAGAAGTTGTTTCACAACATCCCAAAAGATCGATTTCTCAACACCTGGATCCAGCGGCCACGCGCAAACGCTGTGGATGCCTTGCCGTTGAAAAATGCGATCTCACCAACCACCAGCACCAAAGATGTCCGCGGAACAAAATGGGCTGACGGTGCAATCGGCAGCATGTTGTGCGACAGCAATGATTTGCAAGGCGCGGGGCAGGGCACGGCTTTGTTGTCGTCTGGCTTTTCCAGTGCAGGTGCATTCTTTGTGGCAACTGAAAATTTATGGAAAAGCTGAGTTGTTTTCACCGTGAGGCTACTGGTCAAACACAGCTGGATCAATCACAACGACCAGTTTTTGCAGCCATCAGAGCCCTTGTCAGATGAGTTCAAAAATGACTGCCTGCTGTGGATGTTGTTTCACGGCAAGAACCTGAGCGCCAGCGCCAACGACCTCGAATGGAACGGCAAAAAGTGGTCCATCGTCAACCACTTCATCCCCTTCACCGAAGAAGAAGTCGATGCGCCCGACCGGTTCGAGTCCGACTTCATGGTGCAGTACTTGGCGGACAAAACCCTGTCTGCCGAAGCCACCGCCGTGCTGGACGCAGGCCGCAGCTTGTGGAAGGCCTACTTTGCCCACACCGACGTGCGCACGGTGCGTGACCAATACAAGCTCAACCGCCCCGATGTGGGTTGGTACCAGATCCGCAACGCACTGGCCGAGCGCAACAAAAGCGGCGACACCGCCCCCGTCAACTTCAAACCTTTTGAGGTGGCCTACGAAGCGCTGACCCAGAAGCTGCGCCCGCAAGTGTTCAGTTTGGGGTTTTTACGCTGAAGCATTGATTTTCAGTAGCTACACAAATAAAATGAACATTGAGTTCGATCCGATCAAAGACGCCTCTAACCAGATCAAACATGGTCTGTCACTGGGCATGGCCGGTGAACTCGACTGGGAGTCCGCGTTGGTATGGGTTGACGATCGTTTTGAGTACAACGAGATGCGAATGATCGCGCTCGCACCCAAGACCGAAACCCTGTACTTCGTGGCATTTGTTGACCGGGCACCAGCGCGAAGAGTCATCAGTCTTCGCCGTGCAAATCGACGGGAGGTAAAGCACTATGTCGAAAATTTCTAAGCGCCCCACAGTGCGCATGCCCAGCGTGAAAGAAGACAAGGCCATCACCGCCGCAGCCCGCAATGATCCAGATGCGCAGCCGCTCACGCCCACGCAATTGAAGGCCATGGTTCCGCTCAAGAGCTTGCGCGGTCGGCCCAAATCCGAGAACAAAAAACAGCTGGTATCCGTGCGCTACAGCCCCGAAGTACTGGCCTATTTCAAGTCCACGGGCGAGGGCTGGCAGTCGCTCATGGACAGCGTGCTGCGCCAATACGTCGCCAGCCATTCAAGACCCTAGGCCGCCATCCCCGATAATCACGCCTTCAGATTTCCCACGGCCCGCACGCATTGCGGGCCATTTTTTCGGAGCACCCCATGAGCACTTTCCAAACTACTGGCGCACGCGCCACGGGCCTGGCCACCTTGGCCGCTGACGGCACCGTGCTGGACACCTGGTTTCCTGCCCCCGAATTGGCGGGCGATGTGGCTGCCAGCGGCAGCACCCGCCTGACCGAAGCCGAAGCCGTAGCGGCTCTCGGCGCTGATGTGGCCCAAGCCCTGACCGCCTGCGCCGTGCGTGGCACCTTCGTGGTGGCTGTGCGCACCGAGATCAAAAGCCTGGCCGACGCGCCCGCCGACACGCACGATGCTTACTTGCGCCTGCACCTGCTGAGCCACCGCCTGGTACAACCGCACGGCGCCAACGTCACCGGCATCTTTGGCCTCTTGGCCAACGTGGCCTGGACCAACTTTGGCCCTTGCGCCGTGGCCGATGTGCCCGCCGCCCGCCTGAAGGCCCGGGCTGCTGGCCGTGTGCTGGAAATCAAGGGTGTGGACAAGTTCCCACAGATGACCGACTACGTGATCCCCTCGGGCGTGCGCATTGCCAACGCCGACCGGGTGCGCCTGGGCGCACACCTGGCCAGCGGCACCACCGTCATGCACGAAGGCTTTTGCAACTTCAACGCGGGCACCTTGGGCGCCAGCATGGTCGAAGGCCGCATCAGCGCAGGCGTGGTGGTGGACGACGCCAGCGACATCGGCGGCGGCGCCTCCATCATGGGCACGCTGTCGGGTGGCGGCAAAGAAGTCATCAAGGTGGGCAAGCGCTGTCTGCTCGGCGCCAACGCCGGTATCGGCATTTCGCTGGGCGACGACTGCGTGGTCGAGGCCGGCTGCTACATCACCGGCGGCAGCCGCGTGCAACTGCCCGATGGCAGCCTGATGAAAGCCAAAGAACTGTCGGGCAAAAACGGCATCTTGTTCCGCCGCGATTCACAAAGCGGCGCACTGCACGCGATTCCGCGCAACAAAAGCTGGGGCGAGTTGAACGCGGAGTTGCACAAGAACTGATTTTTTTCGTTCCTGCAACAAGAAACGGCGTGCCTGCGGAAGTGGGTACGCCGTTTTCACTTCTTAAAAGCTTGCGAAACTTCACTCTTGAATCCGGCTTCGGCAGTCGTGGCAATCACGGGCTGTTGCAGATTCGCAGTGATGCGAACTGAATAGATTCGAGGCAAGCCACACACCACGCTCTTGATCTGCCTGATGATATTGATTTGCGATTTTCAAGGCCCCACAATCAAACGATGATCGGAGGGGCCTAAATGTCTGATCGCACGGTATTCATCCTCAAACTGCTGATCTGCGGCGTGGTGGTCACAGTGGCCATCGGCTTCATGGCCCAGCTGCTGTGGCCTGCGCTGGGCATGGGGGTTTTAGCGCTCTATGTGTTAGCGGGCTGGGGCTTTCTGGCTGGCTTGATGTTGCTGCTGGTGGCCAACACCGCCGTTGGCAGTTGGCTCAACCAGTGGATTTTGCGCAAAGGCGGCACAGACACTCAGTGGCTGTGGTTCCCCACAGACCCTCCCGGTTTGAACAGAGACAGCAAGCCCAAAGAGCGCTGAAGGGTTTCAATCCTGCAGGCTGCAATCGGGCGAGCTCAAGCTTTGCCCAAATGCTGCTGCGCCAATTCCACATACCAGTCCAGACACCCTGGGTTGGCCATGGCGTCTTTGTTGACCACTTTTTCCAGGGGTTGGCCCAACATCAACTTCTTGATCGGCAGCTCTTGCTTCTTGCCCGACAAGGTGCGCGGGATCTCGGCCACTTGGAAGATCTCGTTCGGGATGAAGCGCGGGCTGAGCGCCACTTTGATGGCGTTGTGGAGCTTGGCTTGGAGCGCGTCGTCCAGCACCGTGCCCGGGCGCAGCACCACAAAGAGCGGCATGTAGCTTTCTTGGCCCAGGTACTCCAGATCCACCACCATCGAATCCATGACTTCGGGCAGGGCTTCAACGGCGCTGTACAACTCGCTGGTGCCCATGCGCAGGCCGTAGCGGTTGATGGTGGCGTCGCTGCGGCCAAAGATCACGCAGCCTTCGCCCTCGCCTTGCGCGTTGCCAATGCGCAGCCAGTCGCCGTGACGCCACACGCCGCCCATGCTGGCCGGGCCGTCGCCGCCTCCGGGTTGGCGGCCGTGGCCTGCGGGGTACATCTCAAAGTAGCTGGCCAAATAGCGGGCGTTGTCCTTGTCATTCCAGAAGTACAGCGGCATGGACGGGATGGGCTGGGTGCAGACCAGTTCGCCCACTTCGCCCAGCACAGGCTCGCCCGCTTCGTTCCAGGCTTCGACCGCACAGCCCAGTTCGCGGCATTGCATGACGCCGGGTTCCTGCGGCAGCTCGCGGTGGCCGCCCACAAAGGCGCCGGCAAAGTCGGTGCCACCCGAGATGTTGCACCACCAGATGTCGGTGCCAATGGCCTTGAATTGCGCCACGCCCCAGCTTTGGGTTTCGGGGGACAAGGGCGAACCGGTGGTGCCCAAAGCACGCACCCGCGACAAGTCGCCGCAGCGCGACATGTCCACACCCGCTTTTTGGCAGTTGGCAAAATAAGCCGCACCCGCGCCAAAGAAGGTGACTTTTTCCTGCGCCGCCATGCGCCACAAAATACCCCAGTCGGGGTTGTCTTTGCTGCCGCCGGGGTTGCCGTCGTAGATCACGCAGGTCACGCCATTGAGCAGGCCTGCGACTTGCGCGTTCCACATGACCCAGCCCGTCGAGCTGTACCAGTGAAAGCGCTCACCCCAGCTGTTGGGGTGGTAGCTGCAGCCGATGTCGTTGTGCAAAATTTTGTTGGCCAAGGCCACGATCACGGTGCCGCCGTGGCCGTGCACAATGGGCTTGGGCAAGCCGGTGGTGCCACTGGAATAGACGATCCACAGCGGGTGGTCAAAAGGCAGCCACATCGGCTCAAAGGCCTGCACCTCGGCGTCATCTCGCGCGGTGATGGCCGACATTTGCACGCTGCCCCCCACATCGCAATTGGTCAGGTCCAAGGTGCCCAAGTTGTCGTGCACGATGACGTGCTGCACGCTGGGCAAGGCGTCGCGCAGTTCCTGCACCACACCCATGCGGTCAAAGTCGCGCCCACCGTAGCTCACGCCGTCGACCGCAATCAATACTTTGGGCTCGATCTGCTTGAAGCGGTCGAGCACCGCGTTGGTGCCCATGTCGGGGGCGCAGATGCTCCACACGCCGCCGACGCTGGCGGTGGCCAAAAACGCCACCATGGCCTCGGGAATATTGGGCAAATAGGCCGCCACCCGGTCACCGGGCTGCACGCCTTGGGCCTGCAGGTGCAAGGCCATGGCAGCGACTTGGCGGCGCAGCTCGGGCCAAGTCATCTCGCGACGCAAGCCTTTTTCGTTGTGGCTGATCACGGCCAAGAAACCGGCCTCGTGCGCGGACTGCACATGCCGCATCACTTGTTGCGCGTAATTGGTTTGGGCGCCCGTGAACCACTTGGCGCCCGGCATCACATTGCCCGCCAGCACCGCCGTGTGGGGCGTGGGCGACTGAAAGTCGAAGTAATCCCAGATGCTTTGCCAAAATGCATCCAACTCGGTCACAGACCAGCGCCAGAGCTCGTTGTAGGTAGCAAAACTCAAACCACGTTGTTCACGCAGCCAGTTTTGGTACAGCCGAATTTGTGGCACGTAGAGGGGCGCGTCAGTGCCAGAAACAGAAAGGTTTGTCGCGGTGTTCATGGGCTGCAGGGTAGCAGCGCGCGCGCACCGCTGTCACGCACCAGAGCCCTGAAACATGCACCTAGGTGACAGTGCTTTAGCGCTTCAACCCGAGGTGGTTTCGCAGCGCCCTTGACCCGTGGCATGCCCCCGAAAATCGCTTTGCCATTGACGTGTGCGCAGGTCAATCTGGATGCGCTCATTGTCCACCGCCGTCATCACGCCATGGGGCGACAGAGAAAAACCATAGGGTTCCACACCATCGATGCGCACGCGGCGAATGGCCTTTTGGTCCCAATCGATGCGCACCTCTCGCACCCATGTGCTGCGCTGCGGCATGTACGCCACGGCGCAGCTCAAGACCACCGCAGAGGGTGCGGCCAAGGCCGGGTTGAGGATCGCCCCCAGCCAAAGCACAAGAGCTGCTGAACGCATGCGCACCTCAGGCCGCGGTCGCAGAAGGTTCGTCTGGGTTCATGCGCTGGCTCTTCCAATACACGTCGTCGCCACCATGCAGACGGTTGAGCACGCGCGCCAGCACAAACATCAGGTCGGACAGGCGGTTGAGGTACTGGCGAGGGGTGTCGTTGAGGGCTTCTTCGTTGCCCAGAGCCACACAGGCACGCTCGGCCCGGCGCGCCACCGTTCGGCACACATGGGCTTGGGAGGCGCCACGCGTGCCTGCGGGCAAGATGAACTCTTCCAGTTTGGGCAGTTGGGCGTTGTATTTTTCAAGCGCCTCATCCAAGGCGGCCACGGCCTCTTCTTTGAGCAACTCAAAGCCAGGAATCGACAGCTCGCCACCCAGGTTGAACAGCTGGTGCTGCACCTCCACCAGCACCTCGCGCACGTCCAAGGGCATGTCTTCGCACAGCAGCACGCCGATGTGGGAGTTGAGCTCATCCACCTCGCCCATGGCGTGAACGCGCAAACTGTTTTTGGACACGCGCTGGTTGTTGCCCAGCCCGGTGGTGCCGTTGTCGCCGGTGCGGGTGGCGATTTGTGTGAGTCGGTTGCCCATGGTGTTGCTCTTTCTGGAGGTTCGCTCAAGCGTGCAGCGTCTGGAAAAATGGCCCACCCATGCGGGCTGCTGCAAAGAGGCTCGATTGTCGGCCAAGTCCCCTTGGCTTGTCTGACAAAGGACAGCAAGGCCAGGGTTTGCAGCGTAAACTGCCGTTTGGCATGCATGGCGGGTTCTAACCGCCGCCTCAGGAGACACCATGAACGCCCCCACACCCGCCGCCCACTTGGCCCCCGAAATCGCGCAACGCGCCGTACCCGAAGCGTTTTTGGCCGCCCTGAAGGCCCGCTTTGGCGTGAATTGCTCTACGGCCCTGATCGTGCGCGAGCAGCATGGCCGCGACGAATCGGCCTTCACGCATGTGCCGCCACCGGCTGCGGTGGTGTTTGCCGAAAACACCCAAGACGTGGCCGACGCCGTCAAGCTGTGCGCCGAGCACCAAGTGCCCGTGATCCCTTTTGGCGTGGGCTCCTCGCTCGAAGGCCATTTGCTGGCGGTGCAAGGGGGCATCAGCATCGACCTGACGCGCATGAACCAGGTGCTGGCCATCAACGCCGAAGACCTGACGGTCACGGTGCAACCGGGCGTGACGCGCAAGCAACTCAACGAAGAGATCAAGTCAACCGGCTTGTTCTTCCCGATCGACCCGGGCGCGGACGCGACCATTGGCGGCATGAGCGCCACCCGCGCCAGCGGCACCAATGCCGTGCGCTACGGCACCATGCGCGAGAACGTGTTGGCCATGGAAGTGGTCACCGCAGCGGGCGAGGTGATTCGCACCGGCACCCGTGCTAAAAAATCCAGTGCGGGTTATGACCTGACGCGCCTGATGGTGGGCAGCGAAGGCACGTTGGGCGTGATCACCGAAGTCACCGTGCGCCTGTACCCCTTGCCCGAAGCCATCTCGGCGGCTATTTGCTCCTTCCCCAGCATCGAAGCCGCGGTTCGGGCGGTCATTCAGACCATTCAGCTGGGCGTGCCGATCGCCCGCGTAGAGCTGATCGACCACAACACGGTGCGCATGGTCAACGCCTATGCCAAGTTGGGCCTGCGCGAAGAGCCCATGTTGCTCATGGAGTTCCACGGCTCGCCTGCAGGCGTGAAAGAACAAGCCGAAACCGTCCAAGAGATCGCCAGCGAATTTGGTGGCAATGCGTTTGAATGGGCCACCACACCCGAAGAGCGCACGCGCCTGTGGACGGCACGGCACAACGCTTATTTTGCCGCCATCCAGAGCAAGCCTGGCTGCCGCGCCATCAGCACCGACACCTGCGTGCCCATCAGCCGCTTGGCCGATTGCCTGCTGGACTCCATCACCGAAACCGATGCCAGCGGCCTGCCTTACTTTTTGGTCGGCCATGTGGGCGATGGCAATTTCCACTTCGGCTATTTGATCGACCCGAACAACCCGCAGGAATGCGAAACCGCCGAAGCACTCAACCAACAACTGGTCAGCCGCGCCCTGCGCCTGGGCGGCACCTGCACGGGTGAGCACGGCATTGGCCTGCACAAAATGGACTTTTTGCGCACCGAAACCGGTGAAGGCGCCGTCGACATGATGCGCACCATCAAGCGGGCACTGGACCCGCACAACATCATGAACCCGGGCAAAATTTTCTCGATGTGATGTTGCGCAAGGCCTGTGACCCGGCCTTGCGCATCTCCGGGCCTCACAATGCGGGGGCCTTGAGCGAGCCCCACACCGCCTCCATGGCCATGCCAATGGCCAGCAAATTGGCGTCTGACCCCAAGGGTCCGTCGATCGCCATGCCCACGGGCAAGCCTGCTGCTGTCAGGCCTGCCGGGATAGACAAGCTAGGAAGGCCAGCATTGGTGCACGGGTCGGTGTTTCGGATGCACGTGCCGAAAGTGTCTTTGTCCTTTTGTTCCACATTGTCCGAGATGTAGCCGATCTTGCTCGATCCGTTTTTGAAGTCGATTTTCGGTGCCACCACGATGGTGGTCGGGAACAACACACACGCCACCCCGTTGTCTTGAAAGTAGTCCTCGTAGAGCTTTTGCAGTTGTGCGCGGCCACCGGTTGTGGGAACCATGGCAGCAGCATATTCGTTGGCATAAACCTGACCCGCAATCGCGCCAAAAGCACCCACCACGTCAGGGCTGGCCAAACCGGCCTGCACCTGGGCCACGGTGGTGACGGGGGCACTGTTGGCGACCAAATAAGCAGGAATCGCGGCAACGGGTTCTTGCAACGCAATGGGGAATGAGATTTCATTGACCAGCGTCATGAGGTCTTCCTTGAAGTCAGCTTCCACAAAAACCACCCCCGCATCTGCCAGCTTTTTCTTGGCCGCTTCAGCCACCGGCTTCAAACTGTCCTCCAGACCCGCCCAAAAGGCGGAAGGAAGACCGATCCTTAGACCTTTGAGCGCTTTGGCGGTTGGCACAGCGCCGCCTGTGATGACCGCATCGAGCAAAGCCAAGTCGGCCACCGTGCGGCCCATGGGGCCGACGGTATCGCGCGTGGTGCTGATGGGCAGCGCGTCATTCACACCGTCTGGGTAACGGCGACCCTTGCCCGGGCCGTCGCCCACCGAGGGGCGAAAGCCCGCAATGCCACAAAACGCTGCAGGAATGCGGGTTGACCCACCTGTGTCGGTGCCCAAACCCGCTGGCGCAAAGCGCGCGGCCACGGCAATCGCTGTACCACCCGATGAGCCGCCGGGAATACGGCTGGTGTCGTAGGGGTTCTTGCCGGCGAGTATCGGAAGGCCTGATGGGTCGGTGTACGTGAAATTGGTGTTGGTGATGCCAAACGCCCATTCGTGCAGGTTGGATTTGCCCAGCACAATGGCTCCGGCATCGATCAGCATTTGCAACGAGGGCGCATTGGTCTTGGGCTGAAAGTTGCGCAGCGAGGATGTGCCCCCCGTTGTCTTCATGTCTTTGGTGTTGATGTTGTCTTTGACGACAATGGGCAGGCCAGCCAATGCACCGAGTGTCTTGCCAGCGGCGCGGTCGTCGTCGACTTTTTTGGCTGCAGCCAATGCGGCAGTCTCGTTCAAGAAGATCATGGCGGTCAGGCCGCTGGCGGCTTTGGCGCGGGCGATCATGGTGCTCATGTAGGTCTCGGCCTTGAGCGTGCCATTTTTGATGTGAGCCACTACTTGTGTGGCGGTCAAGGCCAGCAAAGGATCTTCGGGGGTGTCAGTGCTGTCACCTCCGCAAGCCGTCAAGCCCGCGCCGACGCCTCCGAGCATGGCCGCAGCCGACATGGCGGTGGTGTTTTTGAAGAAATTCCGTCGGGAAGTGTCCGTGGTCATGGGGTCTCCGTTTCTGGTTGAAACGCCTGGATTGGCGTTCACTCCATGCTAGGAAGACCGGTCTGTGCAAACCATCCTGCAAATTCAGGAGGCGACAGGAGGCCGCCTGGGCCCTGAACCTCAGGGGCGCAATTTGTGGATCAGTGTGGCTCGGTTGGCGACACCCACCTTGCGAAAGGTGTTCTCCAAGTGGGTTCGCACGGTGGTACTGGCGATCTGCAATTCACGCGAGATCTCCTTGTCCGACCGGCCCAGCATGACCCGCCGCGCAATGTCCTGCTCACGCGGCGTCAGGCGCTCAGCCAGCATATTGAGCTGCAGGGTGTCCGGGTCATGGCTGCTGTGGGCACGCGCCAATGCCGTCACAAAGGCCGGCTGCAACATGTCCAGCAAGCGCAGCTCATCGTCTGAAAAGTTCTCGCGCCGCCGGTCACGCCAGATGCGCATGTCTCCCAAATTCCTGCCCTGGTGCCAAGCGTAGAGGTTGACCCCCCAGTGGAGCCCGTCTCTTTGCAGGAAATCGTTGAAAAACTCGGTCTTGACCAGCGCCTCATGGGCCAGCACATCGGTGGCACGCACCGCCACCTGATAGCGCTGCATCTGCGGGGTGATCGGGTCGTTGAACTGGTAATAGCGCTCGTAGGAGCGCAGGTTTTCCGAGTCCATGTTGATCTGAAGGGCCTTGCCAAAGCACTGCAAGTCCGGTTGCCAGACAAAACTGGCGTAAAACTGAGCGCCAAGTAACTGCATGACCCGATCACCAACCAGTTCGCGGATTTCCTGCTCTTCATGCGGCTCCGCCAAAGTTTGCATGATTTGACCCAACAAAACCGTTTGCTTGGCGCTGAGGTACATGCTCGATCCTTGGGTGGCTTGAAAAAAGATGGCCCATTAAATTTCAAGCAAGCCCAAATCCCAACCGGGTTTATCCCATCCTTCAAAACAAGGATGCAGGCCCACCGAAGGTGGGCGAGGCCATCAACGCGCCAGTTTCAACCGCGCCGCGTCCACAACCACTGCGCCAAACCGCCCACCACAACACCCCAAAAGGCCGATCCCACGCCAGCCACCGTCACGCCCGACAGTGTCACCAGGAACGTGAGCAAAGCCGCCTCGCGTAGCGCCTCTTGTTTGAATGCCAGCGACAAACCTGCGGCCATGGTGCCCAGCAAAGCCAATCCGGCCACCGCCAGCACCAAGGCCCTCGGAAACGCAGCCATCAAGCTGACCATCATGCCGCCCGCCAAACCCAAAGCGATGTACAAAACTCCGGCAGTGACCGAGGCGGTGTAACGGCGCCTGGGGTCCGGGTGTGCCTCTTGACCCATGCAAATCGCCGCGGTGATCGCGGCCAAATTGAGGGCATAGCCGCCAAAAGGGGCCAGCAACAGGCTGGCCAAACCCGTTGCGCCAACCACCGGAGACACCGGGATATCGAAGCCCGAAGCGCGTTGCGCGGCCACACCCGGCAAATTTTGTGAGGCCATGGTCACCACAAAAAGCGGCAAAGCCACGCTGACCATGGCCGACCCACTCCAGGCCGGACTCACCCACTCGGGCCAGGCCCAGGACCAGACGAGGCTGGCCAGGTGCACCTGGCCTTGGGCCGCCGCCACGCCCATGCCCACCATCAGCACACAGGGCACCGACCAGCGCGGCCACCAACGGCGCCCCGCCACATAGGCGGCGGTCATGGCGATCACCAGCACGGGCGCATGGACCACCGCCCCCACAGCATCCAATGCGAAACGGGCCAAAACGCCCGCCAGCAATGCGCTGGTCAGCGCCAAGGGGATCTTGGCCATCAAACGCTCAAACCAGCCGCTGTAACCCACCACCATGGTCATCAGCGCGCACACGATGAATGCCCCCGTGGCCTCGGGCAAGCTCACGCCTTGGCTCACGGCCAAAACAGCCGCACCCGGAGTGGACCAAGCCGTCAACACGGGCTGCTGGTACCACAGGCTCAAGCCCAAACTGGTCATGCCCATGCCGATGCCCAAAGCCCACATCCAAGACACCATTTGTTCAGGGCTGGCCCCCAAGGCTTGCGCGGCCGAAAACACAATCGCCGCAGAGCTGGTGAAACCCACCAACACAGCCACGAATCCGGCCATCACGGTGGACACCGAAAAATCACGCCAAATGCCGCTCATATGGCCTCGTGTCCGGCCAACAACCAAGACTCCACCCGCTGACACAGCTCGGCAGGCTCAAAAGGTTTGAGCATCACATCACTGAGGCCTGCAGCCTTGAATCGCTCCAAATCCAGAGGGTTCACATTGGCGGTCAAACCGAATACCGGCACCTGTCGGATGCGGGCCAATTCATCTTGGCGGATGAAGCCCGTGGCATCAATGCCGTCCATGACGGGCATGACCATGTCCATGAAAACCAAGTCCACGTCTTGTTCGCGCAAAACATCCAAGGTCTGTTGCCCGTCAACGGCTTGCAGCACCACGCTGTGCGGCCATGCGTTTTTCAAGACTTGCTTGAGCAGCAAACGGTTGACCGGATGGTCGTCGGCCACCAAAAACGTCCATGCCCGATGGGCACTTTGCAACATGTGGGGGTGCTTTTCAAATGCCTTGGGCGGGGCCGCAGCCGCGCTCAAAGGCAAATGCAACCAGAACCGCGAGCCCTTGCCGGGTTCACTTTCAAAGCCGATCTCGCCCCCCAGCAAATGCGCCAATTTTTGAGAAATGGCCAAACCCAAGCCGTTGCCACCGTACCGCGCCTGTGTGTCGTCTTCGGCTTGGCTAAAGCGTTTGAAAATGTTCAGCTGCCGCGCGTGGGGAATGCCGATGCCGGTGTCTTGGACCGTGAACTGCACGCCCGGGTTGAGCCACTGCACGCGCAGCACCACCGAGCCTTGGTGGGTGAACTTGAGCGCATTGCCCAACAAGTTGACCAAGACCTGCATCAAGCGGTGACGGTCGGTGTGGACCCAACCGGGCAAGTGTTCATCCAGCTCGATGCGGTAGTCCAGCTCCATGCTGTTGACACGCGGCTTGAAGAGCTCAAACGCATGGTCGGCCACACGGCGCAATTCAAACGTTTCCGGCTGCACCACCAGCTTGCCCGCCTGCAGCTGCGAGTAGTCAAGGATGTCATTGATCACCGTCATCAAGTGGTCTGCCGACTGGCGGGTGTGGTTGAGCACCTTGAGCGCTTCGGGCTTGCCCTCGACCTGGGACAGCAGCAATGCGTTGAAGCCCAAAATCGCGTTCATCGGCGTGCGCAACTCGTGGCTCACCGTGGCAATGAAATGTTCGCGCGTTTGCAGCGTCAGCTCCAATTCCTGGCGTTTGGCTTCAAGCGCCTCTTGGTAGCGCAGGCTTTTTTGCAGGGTCATGACGTGCAAGCGGTCGTAGATCAACGGCACCACAATCAGCATGCCCGTGACCAGGCTGAAGGTCACCCACGAGGACAGGGCGTGCTCCGGCCCCGTCTCGAACACGGGCACCAGCCCATGGTGGTTGGCCAAAGCCATGCCCAATTGGATCAACCACACGATCAAAAGCCAAGCCATGCCTGCACGCCGACTGATCACATAAAACGGCGTCAAGGGAAGGACCAGCAGCCAGGTCAGGCGCGGTGAAAACACCCCCCCCACGTGCCACGCTGCATAGGTCAGCACGAACGCGCCGGCCACCGTGCCCAGGTGCACCCCCCAGGACAGCGACAGGCCATGGTTGACCAACAACAACAGCAAGGCCAGCCAGGCCGCCAACATGAGCAGCCATGGTGTCGAATTTTGGTACGTGTTCAGGGCCGAATACACCAACAAGAGGGCGATGGCCTTCGTCACGAAGAACACGACGTAGGGCATCTTGCCCTCGCGGTAAGGCGCAGGCAAACGCGCCACCACCCACTCAAACCCCCGCTGCCATCCGCCTTTGTTCTGCACGTTCATCCCCGCGCCCTCAAAACGTGGCGACTCACGCCGTGCACCAAGCGCTGTAAATCCATGGGCTTGTCCAGCACATCGTCCATGCCCGCGTCCATGCAGCGCTGGCGCTCCACCGGGTTGGTGTTGGCGGTGAGCGCAAGGATCGGCATGCGGGCCGTGATGGCCGGAAACTGGTGACGGATTTGTCGGGTCAGGGCCATGCCATCCATGTCCGGCATGATCATGTCGACCAAGGCCACATCAAACGCCTGCTCATCCAGCAGGGCCAGGGCCTGAGCGGCACTGTCGAGTGTCACGATGTCCGCGCGGGGCCAGCATTTTTGAATTTGCAAGCGCGCCACCATCAGGTTCATGGCGTTGTCATCGACCACCAAAATGCGCAGCGCCTCGTTCTCCGAGAGGATCGCCTCCGATTGCAGCGGAGGGCTGGCCGTTGAGGCCTGCACCAAGGGCACATGGAACCAGAACGTGGCGCCATGGCCTTCACGGCTGCGCACCCCGATCTGCCCGCCGTGCAATTGCACCAATTTTTCGCAGATCGACAGCCCCAGGCCCGTGCCGCCGTAGGCCCGTGTGGTCTGCACGTCGGCATGTTCAAAGCGCCGAAAAATTTGGGCCTGCTGGTCCAGCGCAATGCCGCGCCCGGTGTCGCGCACCTCAAAGTTCAATCGGTCATGCCCGGCATGGATGTGCAACAACACCTCACCCTGTGGCGTGAACTTGAGCGCATTGCCCAGCAAGTTGCGCAGGATCTGCAGCAGGCGCTGGCGGTCGGCACGCACGCGTGCAGGCAGTGCCGGGTCCAGTGTGCCGCGCCAGGCAAGGCCCTTCTCAATGGCCTTGTCACGCTCGGCCAGCAACACCTCGTCCATCAAGGCCTGCAACTCAAAGTCTTCAACGTGCAGCACCAACTGGCCCGCCTGCAACTGCGAAAAGTCCAGGATGTTGTTGACCACCTGCAACAACTGCGCCGTAGAGCGGCGAATATGGTCCACCACCTCCACCTGCTCGGGCCGGTCTGCCAGCTCTTGGCGCAGCACACCGTTGAAGCCAAGGATCGCGTTCATGGGGGTGCGCAACTCGTGCCCCACCGCCGCCACAAATTCGTCTTTGTGGGCTTGGGCTTGCCGCAGCGCTTCGTGGGTGCGCTGGATGTCCTGGTTCCGTCCATGGAGCTGTTGCAATTGCTGCTCGTGCAGGTAGTCATACAGGCGCACCGCCAGCATCAGGTTGGCCATGGCCAGGGCCTGGTTCGTCAAGGCCCAGGGCACCGCCTGCTGTGTGAGGTGGATGCGGCTGTCCCAATGGCCGGTGAGCGCGCCCACCAACAACACCAAAAGGGTGGCCAGCACGATCACAATCCACACCAGCGCTGCACGCGGCCCTTGCAACAGCAGCACGGGAACCGCCAAGACATTGAGCCAGACCAGGCTTGAGGAGTTGATGGCTCCCGTCTGACTGGCCACATACGTGACGAGCACCAGGGTCAGGCATGTCACCACATGCACCAAGGGCGTGAACAAAGAGCGCACCCCAACAAGGGACAACAGGCCCATGTTCAATACCGAAAAAACCAGGTTGGCGTCGCGCGCGTAATGGCCCGACGGGAACAGGTAAAACACCAGCGACGTCAAGCTGGCAGTCAAGAGATAGGTGGCCAACAAGATTTGACGGAAATTCAGCGAGCTGCCCAGCCACGGGCGCAGCATCTCGGGATTTCCGTCACCGACCATGGCCTTTTGCCCTTAGCCGCGCAGTTTGTCGATCAGGCCATTGAGCTCGTCGAGCGAGCCAAACTGGATGCACAGTTCGCCCATTTCTTCGAACTTGCCCAAGCGCTTGACACGCTTTTTGACGCGCACCTCGACCTGCGCCATCAACAAATCCGACAATTCCTCTTCCACGCGGCGCACATCGCGTGACTTTTCCGGCTTGGGTTTTTGCGTGACCAAGTTGAACTCAGCACCCAATTTTTTGGCCAGGCTTTCGGCCTCGCGCACCGACAGCTTTTTGGCCGCGATTTGGTTGGCCGCGGTGATTTGCGCCGCTTTGTCGAGCGAGAGCAAGGCCCGGGCATGGCCCATGTCCAGGTCCCCCGCCATCAGCATGCTTTGCACCGGATCGGCCAAATTGAGCAAACGCAACAGGTTGCTGGCCGCACTGCGCGAGCGGCCCACCGCTTGGGCCGCCGTTTCGTGGGTGAGCCCAAACTCTTTGATCAGGCGCTGCAGGCCTTGGGCTTCTTCCAGCGGGTTGAGGTCTTCGCGCTGGATGTTCTCAATGAGCGCCATCGCGGCAGCGGCCTGATTGGGCACGTCGCGCACCAGAACCGGGACCGATTCCAGACCCGCCAATTTGCTGGCCCGAAAGCGCCGCTCTCCGGCAATGATCTCGTATTTGCCCGCGTTCTCGCCATCGGTCAACTGGCGCACGAGAATAGGCTGCATGATGCCTTGCGCCTTGATGGACTCCGCCAATTCGTACAAGGCGCCCTCATCCATGCGGGTGCGCGGCTGGTAGATACCGGGCACCATCTGATCCAGTTTGAGCTGGGTGGACACCCCCGTTTCGGCCGTCATGTCGGCAGCAGGCGCCTCTTGTACTTTCGGGCCCAACAAGGCTTCAAGTCCGCGGCCAAGGCCTTTGGGTTTTTTGGTGACCATGGTCAATCCTTCAAGAGTGTTTGCAAAAGCGTTTGGCCTTCTGGCCATTCGCCCAAAGAGGAGTCGGCGTTGATGTGCCCGGCAGCGCCCAGGTCCACCCACCGAGCCCCCCAGTCGTGGGCCAAAGCTTGGGCCCGAAGTGCCGTGCAATAGGGATCATTTTGGCTGCCCACCACCATACTTTTGAATGGGAGTGCTTGCCGGGCGATGGGCGACCAGCCCGGTAGGCGGTCTTTCAGCGCGGGCGCCTCGGTGTCGCCGGGCGCCACCAGCAAAGCCGCGCGCACGCGGCCGGTGTGCCGGGAAACGCTCGCCCACGCCGCCACCAAAATGCAGCCCAAACTGTGGGCTACCAGCACCACCGGACCCGGGGTGTCAATCACCGTTTCGTCCAAGCGTGCCAGCCAGTCGCCGCGCAAGGGGTGCTGCCAGTCGTTTTGCGCCACCACGGTGCAGCCCGGCATGCGGGCCCAGTGCATCTGCCAATGGCCGGGGCCACTGCCCTGCCACCCGGGCAAGATCAAGACCGAGGGCGCCGGCTCAACCCAAGCTGCGTCTGCGTTGGCGGTGGTGGCGTGGGTTGCAACTGTCATGGTTCGAAAAGTGCCAAAGCTCAGAGCGTGGGCGCGCGTTGCACCAGTTCACGTGCAAACGCCACATAGGCTTGGCTGCCTTTGGCCGAGGCGTCAAACACCACGCCCGGCAAACCGTAACTGGGCGCTTCGGCCAGGCGGACATTGCGCGGGATCACGGTGTCAAACACTTTGTCGCCAAAGTGGGCCTTGAGCTGGTCGCTCACTTGCATTTGCAAGGTGATGCGCGGGTCGAACATGACGCGCAGCAAACCGATGATTTTCAGGTCCTTGTTCAGGTTGGCGTGGACCTGTTTGATGGTGTTGACCAGATCCGTGAGGCCTTCGAGTGCGAAGTATTCGCATTGCATGGGCACGATCACGCCATGGGCCGAGCACAGGCCATTGAGTGTGAGCATGGACAGCGAGGGCGGGCAATCGATCAACACGAAATCGTAGTCGGCATCGACCACCCGCAAAGCGTTTTTCAGTCGTTGATCACGGTGCTCCAGTTGCACCAACTCCACTTCGGCCCCGGCCAGTTCGCGGTTGGCGCTGAGCACGTCGTAACCGCACTTGTCGGCCTTGATCACCGCTTCGGCGATGGTGGCAGACTCCAACAACACGTCGTACACATTCAACTCGACCGTGCGTTTGTCAATGCCCGAGCCCATGGTGGCATTGCCCTGAGGATCCAAATCGACCAAGAGCACGCGCTGTCCGACCTTGGCCAAACCAGCGGCCAGATTGACGGTGGTGGTGGTTTTACCCACCCCCCCTTTTTGGTTGGCAATGCAGAAAATGGTGGCCATAAATTGCGCTCAGGTTAATCAATTCGTAGAACAGTCAAGTGTGGCGGCATTTGCCCTATTTGGACAAGGCCAGTTTGAGGCCAAAACCCACCAAGAAAAGGCCCGCCACTTTTTCAAGTACGCGGCCCACCACGGGGTTCGCACGCATGCGCTCGGCCAAATGGTGCGTCAGCAGCGTCATGCCCAGCCCGTACAAAAAGGTCAGCGCCGCAATGGTGGCGGCCATCACGCCAAAGCTGATCATTCCCAAGTGGGTTTGGGGGTCCACAAACAAGGGGAAGAACGCCATGTAAAAAACAATCGCTTTGGGGTTGAGCAAGGTGATGGCCAGCGCTTGCTGAAAATACTGCCGAGGCCGGATGTTCAACACGGGGGCATCGCCAGGCTTGGCCGACAGCATTTTGTAGCCCAACCAAGCCAAGTAAGCAGCGCCCAACCACTGAATGGCAGCAAACGCAGCAGGGTAAGTGGCCAGAACCGTCGCCACGCCAGCCACCGCCAGCCACATGAGGACCTGATCGCCTGCGATCACCCCCAATGTGGCCATCAAACCACCGGCCACACCCCCTTTGCTGGTGGAGGTGATGAGCGCCAAATTGCCCGGCCCAGGAATGGCCAGAAACAAGACAATGGCGGCAACAAAAGCACTGTAGTCAGAAATGCCAAAGAACATGGAAAACTTTCAAAAAGCACATGCGCACATCGGTCATTATTTGGTGAAAACCATCTTCAAACCAAAGCCAATCAAACACACACCTGCCATTTTTTGCAAAAAACTCGAAAACTTAGGGTGAGCACGCACCCGCTCGGCCATGAAATGCGTCACCAGGACCACCCCAAAACAATAGACGAAGCCCAAGACCACAATGGTCAGTGCCATCGCTGCAAAGGTGATCCAGCCCTGGTGGTTGACCGGGTCAATGAACTGAGGGAAAAAAGCCAAGTAAAACATGATCGCCTTGGGGTTGAGCAAGGTGATCAACAAGGTTTCGCGAAAGTAATGCCCGGGCGTGATTTGGATGCTGGGGCCTTCTCCGGCTTGAGCGGTGAGCATTTTGAAGCCCAACCACGCCAAATACCCCGCTCCCGCCCACTGCAATGCCAAAAACACAGGCGGCAAGGCGGTGATCACAGCCGCCAAACCGGCCACCGTCAGCCACAACAAAACCTGATCGCCCACCAACAGGCCGAACACCGAGGCCAGCCCACCCGACAAACCACCCTTGCTGGCCGAGCTGATCAAGGCCAAATTGCCAGGGCCGGGCAAAAACAACAACAGGACAAAGGCTGCAGAAAACGCGCCGTAATCCGAAATACCAAACATGCATGCACTTTCAAGAGGATGGGGCGAGTGTAAGTGATGCGCCCCAACCTGCTCTTTTCAAACCACGCATGGTGCGTGTTTCACGTGAAACAACAGCGGTTCAGTCGTCTTGGGGTCGCATCCAGACCATGCAGCGCTCGACGTCCAAGTCGGGCACCGTCAATGGTTCCACGTGAAACACTTTCACATCGACTGGCAAAGCATCGATCTCATCTTGCGGATGCTTGCCTTTCATGGCCATCCAGACACCGCCCTCGGCCAAAGCCGAGCGTGACCAGGTCACAAAGTCTGGCAAGGAAGCAAAGGCCCTCGAGCAAATCACCGAGTAAGGGTCGGCCAAGGATTCCACCCGCGCATGAACACCCCGCAAATTGGACAATTTCAAACTCGCGGCCACTTGCTGCACAAAAGCGGCTTTTTTGGCCACCGTGTCTACACAGCTGACACTGAGTTCGGGCATGCAAATGGCCAGCACCACGCCGGGCAAACCACCACCAGACCCCACGTCCAGCACCTTGACCTGTGCGCCTTGGGTGTGGCGGCGCAATGGCGCAATGGCGGTCAGGCTGTCCAACAGGTGGTGCGTCAACATGTCCGCCGGGTCGCGCAAGGCGGTCAGGTTGTAGACCTTGTTCCATTTTTGAATGAGCGCCATGTAGTCCAATAGGCGTTGGACTTGTTCATCCGACAAAGCCAAACCCAGGGCTTGCGCACCCGAACGCAAACCCGCCCGCAGGTCCAAGGCGGCACTCATGCCTGCACGCCTTCCTCGGCTGCTTGCATGAAACCCTTGAACCCACCCTTCTTCAGGTGGATCAGCAACAAAGACACACTGGCAGGCGTGATGCCCGAAATGCGCGAAGCCTGGCCCAGCGTTTCTGGCCGGTGTTTGGCCAGTTTCTGACGCGCCTCGATCGACAAAGCTGAGACCTGCATGTAGTCCAGGCTTTCGGGCAAGCGCAGGTGTTCGTAAAAAGCAGCACGCTCCACCTCGCCCTTTTGGCGGTCAATGTAGCCGGAATACTTGGCGGCAATCTCGACTTGCTCAATGACCGTGGCACTCAGATCACCCAATGTTTCACGTGAAACATCGGCGCTTGCCATGCGCCCACCGTCCAAAGACATCAGCGCTTGGTAAGACACATTGGGGCGGCGCAACAAATCAAACAGATTGTGCTCGTGTTCAATGGCTTTGCCCAGCACGCGCACCGATTCTTCGGTTGGCAAGTTGCGCGGGTTCACCCAGACAGACTTCAAGCGCTCTGTTTCACGTGAAACCGCGTCGCGTTTGCGGCTGAAGGCATCCCAGCGGGCATCGTCCACCAAGCCCATTTGCCGCCCCACTTCGGTCAGGCGTGCGTCGGCATTGTCTTCTCTCAGTTGCAAGCGGAACTCGGCTCGGCTGGTGAACATGCGGTAAGGCTCGGTCACGCCCTGGGTCACCAGGTCATCCACCAACACCCCCAAATAGGCTTGGTCGCGCGCTGGCGTCCAAGCGGCCTCACCCCGACATTGCAGCGCGGCATTGATGCCCGCAAACAAGCCTTGTGCGGCGGCTTCTTCGTAGCCCGTGGTGCCGTTGATCTGCCCCGCAAAGAACAGGCCCTGGATCTGGCGCGTCTCAAAGCTGTTTTTCAACGCACGCGGGTCAAAGTAGTCGTATTCAATGGCGTAGCCTGGGCGCAGGATGTGGCAGTTTTCAAGGCCCTTCATCGAGCGCACCAGCTCGTACTGGATGTCAAAGGGCAGACTGGTCGAGATGCCGTTGGGGTAGTACTCGTTCGTCGTCAGGCCTTCAGGCTCCAAGAAAATTTGGTGGCTGTCTTTGTCCGCAAAGCGGTTGATCTTGTCTTCCACGCTCGGGCAGTAGCGCGGACCCACGCCCTCGATCTTGCCGGTGAACATGGGGCTGCGGTCAAAGCCGGAGCGGATGATCTCGTGCGTGCGCTCATTGGTGTGGGTGATCCAGCACGGCACTTGCTGGGGGTGCATGCCGGCTCGGCCCATGAAACTGAACACCGGAACACCCCCTTCAGGGTTCATGCCGCCAGGTACGCCATCGCCGGGCTGCTCGGTACACTTGGAAAAATCGATGGTCCTCCCGTCCAGACGTGGCGGTGTACCGGTCTTCAAGCGCCCTTGCGGCAGCTTCAACTCCTTCAGGCGTGACGACAAGCTGACGGCTGGCGGGTCGCCCGCCCTGCCTGCTGCGTAGTTCTGCAAACCCACATGGATCTTGCCGTCCAAGAAGGTGCCCGCCGTCAGCACCACGGTGCGCGAGCGGAAACGGATACCCACCTGCGTCACGGCACCCACCACCCGGTCGCCCTCCACCATCAAATCGTCCACGGCTTGCTGGAACAGCCACAAATTGGGCTGGTTCTCAAGCATGCGTCGGATGGCGGCTTTGTACAAAATGCGGTCGGCCTGCGCCCGCGTGGCCCGCACAGCCGGCCCCTTGGAGCTGTTGAGGATGCGAAACTGGATGCCCCCTTCGTCGGTGGCCAGCGCCATGGCCCCGCCCAAAGCATCCACCTCTTTGACCAAATGCCCCTTGCCAATGCCTCCGATCGAGGGGTTGCAACTCATTTGACCCAGCGTTTCAATGTTGTGGCTGAGCAAGAGCGTTTTGCAGCCCATGCGTGCTGCGGCCAGCGCCGCTTCAGTTCCAGCATGGCCACCACCGACCACGATCACATCGAATTCTTGAGGGTAAAGCATGAAAAGTCCGCCTTGAACAACGGCCAAAATGGGCGCCATCTGCGCCATGAACCGCCCTGCCTTGGGGTCGGCTGAAGCTGCTTATTTTACAGGCAGGGGTGGCCATTCAACGGATTCAACCCGGCTGCGATTGCCTTGTGCACAAGCCGTGCTCTCAAGGCCGCAGCGGCAAGGCCCCTGCGGCCTTGACTTCACCCAAGGAGAAGCTGGTGTGCAGGTCTTTCACATTGGGCAAATTCAACAGCACATCACGGGCAAAAACGCTGAACGCATGGAGGTCTTGGCACACCACCTGCAACTCAAAGGTGCCGGTGCCGCTGATGTAATGGCAAGCGATCACTTCCGGGATCTTCAAAATCGCTTCTTCCAATTGCCGCGTCACATCGCCGCGGTTGCGCTCGGCATCCAGGCGAACAAAAGCAAACACATCCAGGCCCACTTTTTGGCGATCGATTTCTGCCCGGTAGCCTCGGATGACGCCCGACTCTTCAAGCGCCCTCACACGCCGCCAACAAGGTGCGGCCGACAGACCCACACGTTGTGCCAATTCGGAATTGGTCAAGCGGCCATTGTTTTGAAGTTCATTCAAAATTGCCCAGTCAAATTTGTCCATTGTTTCCAAAATTAACCCTTTCAAGCAAGATTCTTTCAAATCATAGGGCAAATCCTGTCGCCGAAAGCAAGCACCTGTCGCCGGTCCCGTCCTACACTCTGTCATCCATTCAGACGCAGAAAACAGACCATGAACGCCCCTTTGCCCGATTCGGTTCGCCAAGCCTTGAATACCGTGACACTGGACGACAAATACAGCCTCGATGTCGGCCGCGCTTTCATGAGTGGTGTGCAGGCCTTGGTCAAGCTGCCGATGCTGCAACGCCAGCGCGACGCCTTGCAAGGCAAGAACACCGCGGGCTTCATCAGCGGTTACCGGGGCTCACCGCTGGGCAGTTACGACCAGTCGCTGTGGAAAGCCAAAGACCACCTCCAGGCCCAGCACATCGTGTTCCAACCCGGTGTGAACGAGGAGTTGGCCGCCACCGCTTTGTGGGGCACGCAGCAGCTCGGCTTTGCGCCCCCGGGCACCCACAAGTTCGATGGCGTCTTCGGCATTTGGTACGGCAAAGGTCCCGGCGTGGACCGTTGCTCGGACGTGTTCAAACATGCCAACATGGCAGGCACCACCCCCTGGGGCGGCGTGCTGGCCGTGGCCGGTGACGACCACGTGGCCAAAAGCTCCACCGCCGCGCACCAGAGCGACCACATCTTCAAAGCCTGCGGTCTGCCCGTATTTTTTCCAAGCAGTGTGCAAGACATTCTGGACCAAGGCCTGCATGCCCTGGCACTGAGCCGGTTTGCGGGCATTTGGTCGGGCATGAAGACCATCCAAGAGATTGTCGAGTCCAGCGCCACCGCGCACATCGACCCCGAGCGCGTGCAAATCGTGCTGCCGGAGTTTGTCATGCCGCCTGGCGGCGTGCACATCCGCTGGCCCGACACCGCGCTGGAACAAGAAGCCCGTTTGTTCGATTACAAATGGTACGCGGCGCTGGCCTACATCCGCGCCAACAAACTCAACCACAACGTGATCGAAGGTCCAAATGACCGCTTTGGCCTGATCGCCAGCGGCAAGGCCTACAACGACACACGCCAAGCGCTGCTGGACCTGGGGCTCGATGACCCGCGCTGCCGTCAATTGGGCATTCGGGTGCACAAAGTCGCGGTGGTGTGGCCACTGGAAGCGCACTCTACGCGTGAATTTGCCACCGGCCTGCGCGAGATTTTGGTGGTCGAAGAAAAGCGCCAAGTGATCGAATACCAACTCAAAGAAGAACTGTACAACTGGCGCAACGATGTGCGTCCCACCATCTTGGGCAAATTCGACGAGGCCGATGGTGACACCTCCGGGGGCGAATGGTCTGTGCCCAACCCCAGCGAGCGCACCTTGTTGCGGGCCAATGCCGACCTGTCGCCTGCCATCATCGCGCGGGCCATCGCCAAACGCTTGAAAAAGCTGGGCATCGATGCCGACACCAGCGCCCAAATGGAGGCGCATTTGGCAGTGCTCGAGGCCAAAGAGAAGTCACTGCAAACCCTGAACTTGGGCACGGCCGCCGACCGACAACCGTGGTTTTGCTCTGGCTGCCCCCACAACACCTCCACCCAAGTGCCCGAAGGCTCACGTGCCATGGCGGGCATTGGCTGCCATTTCATGAGCATCTGGATGGACCGCAGCACGGTGGGCTTCACGCAAATGGGTGGCGAGGGCGTGCCATGGACAGGCCAACAGCCTTTCAGCAAGGAACAACATGTCTTTGCCAACTTGGGTGATGGCACCTATTTTCACAGTGGCATCTTGGCCGTGCGCCAAAGCGTGGCCTCGGGTGTGAACATCACCTACAAAATTTTGTACAACGACGCGGTGGCCATGACGGGTGGCCAGCCTGTCGGCGAACGCGCAGAGGGGCACAGCGTGGTGCAGATTGCCATGAGCATGCGCGCCGAAGGCGCGCAGCGCATTGTGGTCGTCACTGACGAACCCGAAAAATACGAAGGCGTGGCTTTGGCCGAAGGCGTGCGCGTGTTCCACCGCGACGAGCTTGACCGCATCCAGCGCGAGATGCGCGAGATCCAAGGCACCACCGTCATCATTTACGACCAGACCTGCGCCACCGAAAAACGCCGCCGCCGCAAGCGCGGCACCATGGTGGATCCGGCCGTGCGCGTGATGATCAACGAAGAGGTGTGTGAGGGTTGTGGCGACTGCGGCGTGCAATCGAACTGCTTGTCGGTCGAACCGCTGGAGACACCTTTGGGTCGCAAACGCACCATCAACCAAAGCACCTGCAACAAGGACACCAGCTGCCTCAAAGGCTTTTGCCCCAGCTTTGTCACCGTGGAGGGCGGCACGTTCAAAAAGAAAGCCACATCGACCACCAACAACAGCCAGCCGAGCAACTTGGGCGCATTGCCAGAACCCACACTGCCCACCATTCATCGGCCTTGGGGCATGGTGGTGGCTGGCGTTGGCGGAACAGGCGTGATCACCATCGGTCAACTGTTGGGCATGGCCGCTCACATGGAAGGCAAAGGCATCGTCACGCAAGACTCCGCCGGTCTGGCCCAAAAAGGGGGCGCCACCTGGAGCCACATCCTGATCGCCAACACCCAAGAAGACATCCGCACCACCCGCGTGAGCATGGCCGCAGCCGACTTGATCATCGGCTGTGACCCGATCGTCAGCGCCTCCAAAGAAACCACCTTGCGCATGCGGGCTGGGCGCACCCGTGTCGCCCTGAACAGCAACAGCACACCCACGGCCGCCTTTGTGAAAAACGGCAACTGGCAAAACCCGGCCGAACACTGTGTGGCCGAAATCACCGCCCAAGTCGGTGTGGCTGGGGTGGGCGCTTTTGACGCGGATACGCTGGCCAAACAACTCTTGGGTGATACGATTTATGTGAACCCCATGATCCTCGGCTACGCTTGGCAAAAAGGCTGGGTGCCACTGCACCGTGAGTCTTTGGTGCGTGCCATCGAACTCAATGACGTGCAAGTCAAAAACAATCTTGCTGCTTTCGAATGGGGCCGGCACGCCGCGCACCAATTGGATGTGTTGATGAAGCACATGCAACCCGAACAAGTCATCCAATTCAAAAAACGCGAATCTTTGGAAGACCTGATTGCTGACCGCATGGCACGTTTGACCGACTACCAAGATGCCACCTACGCCCAGCTCTACCAAAGCATCGTGGCACGCGTTCAAGTTTGTGAAGCACCTTTGGGCAAAACCCTGCTCAGTGAAACAGTCGCCCGCCAATTGTTCCGGTTGATGGCTTACAAAGACGAATACGAAGTGGCGCGCCTGCACACCCAAACGGGGTTCTTGGAACGCCTTCAAAACAGCTTCGAAGGCGACTTCAAAGTGCACTACCACTTGGCGCCACCTCTTTGGGCCAAGCGCAACAGCCAAGGCGAATTGGTCAAGAGAAAATTCGGCCCTTTGGTGTTAACGGGCTTCAAAATTTTGGCCCAGCTCAAAGGTCTTCGCGGCACCAAGTTGGACTACTTTGGCAAAACCGAAGAACGCCAAACCGAGCGTGCTTTGATTCGGGAATACACAGAGCACATTGAAAGTGTGCTGGAAAAACTGAGCGCCGACTCACATGCCCATGCCGTCAGTGTGGCGCGTGTGCCGGAAAACATCAAAGGCTTCGGTCACGTCAAGGAACGCCACATCCGCGCGGCACGCAATTTGTGGGCATCACTGCGTGCACAGTGAGCGAACGGGCACCATGAAAAAACCATCGCCTCTGATGAGGCGATGGTTCAAAGGGCTTGAAACCCTAACAATTCAACGTGCGTCAGGCAACTCGATCTTGACTTCAAGCACTTCCAGATTGTCCTGTCGTTCCAAATTGACTTTGATGTCATTGGGGTTGATCTTGATGTACTTGCTGATCACCGCCACCAACTCACGTTGCAGATCCGGCAAGTAATCGGGCTCAGCCACATTGCGGCCACTGCGCTCATGGGCCAAGATGATCTGCAAGCGCTCTTTGGCGACGCTGGCGGTTTTCTTCTTTTCACCCAACAAGAAAGAAAGAAAAGACATGGCTCACTTGCCTCCAAACAAACGTTTGAAGAAACCGGGTTTCTCGGCATCAATGAAGCGCATCGGCTTGTCTTCACCCAAGAAACGATCGATCACATCTTTGTAAGCTTCTGACACGTCGCTGTTGGCCATGTGAATGGCGGGCGTGCCTTGGTTGGAAGCCTGCAAGACGTTTTCGCTTTCAGGAATCACACCCAGCAACTTGATGCGCAAAATGTCCTGAATGTCCTGCAAAGACAACATTTGACCTTCTTCCACCCGATTGGGGTTGTACCGGGTGATCAACAGATGTTCTTTGATCGGCTCCAAGCCCTCGATGGCGCGTTTGGTTTTACTGCCCAGCATGCCCAAAATGCGATCGGAGTCACGCACCGAAGACACCTCGGGGTTGGTCACGACCAATGCCTCGTCGGCAAAGTGCATGGCCATCAAAGCACCGGTCTCGATGCCTGCAGGTGAATCGCACACGATGTACTCGAAACCCATACCCTGCAGGTCATTCAACACCTTTTCAACACCGTCTTGCGACAAAGCGTCTTTGTCACGGGTTTGCGATGCCGCCAACACATACAGGTTGTCGCACTGTTTGTCTTTGATGAGGGCTTGGTTCAGGTTGGCCTCACCCTGGATCACATTGATCAGGTCATACACCACGCGGCGTTCACAGCCCATGATCAGGTCCAGATTGCGCAGACCGACATCGAAGTCAATGACAGCAGTTTTAAAGCCCCTGAGGGCCAGGCCGGTAGCGAAACTGGCACTGGTCGTGGTTTTACCCACGCCGCCTTTGCCAGAGGTCACAACAACAATTTTTGCCATGGAAAAACTTTCTTGGACGCGTTTGAAAAAAATCAGAACTTAAGGGCTGAGATCAGCAATTTGTCCCCATCGGGGCCCGATTGCAAACTCACTTGGGCCACTTGGCCCCAAACATCTTGGGGCAAAGCATTTTCGCTGGTGCGGTAAACACCCGCGATGGAAATCAATTCGGGCTCCATCACTTGGGCAAAGATTTTGGCCTGCGTGTTGCCCCGGGCACCTGCAATGGCTTTGCCACGCAATGCACCATAAACATGGATATGCCCATCGGCAATCACTTCAGCGCCCGCATTGACCATCGCCAAAACAACCAAATCACGACCTTTGGCGTACACCTGCTGGCCGGAACGCAAAGGTTTGTCGATGACCATCGCCCCCCATGGCGTCGCTGCAACCACAGGTGCGGGTTCAGGTGCTGGCGTCAATGGCTGCTCAACGGGCAAGGAACGCCGTATGCGGGCATCTGAAGCATCAACCAAGCCCAGACCCTTGGCTTTCAGCAAAAGTGCCTCGTGGGCCCCTTTGATGGCCAATGGCACCAATTGGTGTTCACGCAAAACCACCATCAGTGCTTGCAAATCCAGTGTTTGGTCGTTTTCGAGACCCAAAGCACCCACATCCACCACCACAGGGTCTTCATCAAAAAAACCAGGGGTCTCGGCCAACTGCTGTTGCAAGGCCAAAGAGACGGCTTGAATGTCTGTGGTTTTGAGCAACAAGGCCACCAAAGACAAATCCGCGCTTTTGATGTCGTAACAGGGCTGTGAAGGGTCTTCTGAAACGATCGCCATGGTGGAGTTGCGGGTGGAAATATGCAAATCTTAACAGCGCACTTCTTCTTTGTTATCTTTGTCTTGTTTTATATCTTTAAATAGTCGTAGTAGTAAAGCATGGCCAAATCTGTGCACAAGTCGTTTTTGTTGAGCATTGACATGCACTTATCCTATTTTCAAGGGTGTGCGTGAGTTGGGTTTTGTGCTGTCACGTCGCAATGAACAACTTGGCCAAGTCAGACCAAGCTGTGGATAACTTGCACTTTCCATGGTTTTTATCCACAGGTTTATCCCGGCCAGTTTTCAAGCCCCAATCAGCCATTGAATGACCCCTTTGGCCACAAAACCCAGCATGCCAAAAGCCAATCCTAAAAAAATTACAAATGTTCCAAATTTGCCAGCTTTGGACTCCCAAGCCAGTTGACCAATGATGAACAGCATGTAAAGCATGAAGGCCCCAACACCAACGGTCAGGCCAAACCAAGCAAATTGCTCTTCGTTGAATCCGAACATCACGCTTCACCCTGGGTGCACAGCCGCTCACCCAAATTGGAAACATCCACCATTTGGCGGTAGGCATGCCAACTGCCGTGACCCAGCATAGGGATGACCAAAATCAAACCCATGAACAAAGAGCCAATGCCCAACAAGCAAAAACCCATGATCAGAAATGCCCACAAACTCATCTGAAATGGATGGGTCAACACGGCTTTCCAACTGGTGAGCACTGCCTGCAGCACTGTCACACGACGGTCCAGCAGCAAAGGCATGGAGATCACACTGGAAGCAAATATCGGCACAGCCATCATGGCACCCAGTCCCAACCAAATTTCAAACAAATACCCTTCTTTGGCCAACACCACATGGCGCATGAAATCGATGGGCGTGAGAATTGGCGTGGGTGCCAATAAAGTGATCAGGGCGGCCGAAGTGATGACCCAACCAGTTGCGGCAAGGCCGAGCAAGAGACCAAAGCGGATCAGACTCCAGTAACTGTCGGCTTCATGCCGCAAGCGCATTTGCCATTGCAACCACGTATTGATCAACAGTTGAAGGTCAACCTTTTCACCTCGCTCCATGGCCCGGCTCATGGCATACAAGCTGGTGGCCAAAACGGGTGCGATCACCATGAAACCAGACAGAGAGCCGGCCAACAACCAAAAACGGTCGTGCGCCAGCCAGGTGATGAGTCCACCCCACAAAGCCAAAATCAAACCGTGCATCATGCTCAGCAGCGGCGAACGCGCTAAATCTTTGAACCCCAGTGCCAGCCAATGCATGGGCTGGTCTTTCAACAAGGGCAAGATGGGTGGCAAGTAAAGCTCAGCGCGTGGCGGAGTTGGTGGTGTGGATAGATTGCGCATCCGCACAGCTTACCCATGTTGAACTTGCACAAGATTGACGTGTGTCAATCTTGAAAATCAGCCATCGATCAGTTGGTTTTATTTTTGCAAGTGTTGATGCCCAGCAGGCTGTAAGGCGGGCACCAACCAGTCAAACCCGTCGCCAAAGGCACCAGGCCGATCCAGCCCCAAACGCCCACGGTATTTGTAGCGGCCAGAACGATCAAGACAAGACCACCCACAATGCGGATGATGCGTTCGATGTTGCCAATGTTTTGGGTCATGTGAAACTCCTGAGTGGGTAAAAATTCAAGCGGTGACTCGGTAACCTTCATCGGCAATGGCCTGAGCCAAAGTTTCACGGCTTTTTTCTGAATCCACTTGCACGCTGTTGTGTGTGCGGTCGATCACAACCTTGGCCTGTGCATCCAATGACAATAAAGCGTTGGTCACTGCTTTTTCGCAGTGGCCACACGTCATGCCTTCGACGGTGAAAATTTGGTTCATGATGCATGCTCTCCAATGAACTGAACACGACCCGTTGGGGTCAGATCTGAGCATAGACCAAAAAGTGCTGCACGCCATGACACAGATCAAGAACGAAATCCCCATCATCTATGACATCGGCATCGGTGGCATGACCTGTGCTTCGTGTGTGGCACGGGTCGAAAAGGCCTTCAAAAAAACGCCCGGTGTGCTCAGCGCCACGGTCAACCTGGCCACAGAATCGGCCCGCATCGAAGTGGCCACCAATGAGGTGACCGACGCACGTCTGCGCCGTGTGGTGCGCGATGCGGGTTATGAACCGCGCACACCCGAAGCACAAACCGATGCAAGCCGTGCATCACCTTGGGCAGGGTTCATGCCCGTCGGCGTGGGCCTGTTGTTGACCATGCCCTTGGTTTTGCCCATGCTGGCCGCGTTGTGGGGGGCGCACTGGATGCTGCCTGCTTGGTTGCAATTTGCCTTGGCCACACCCGTACAGTTCGTGCTGGGCGCACGCTTTTACAAAGCGGGCTGGCATGCGCTGAAGGCGCTCACGGGCAACATGGATTTGCTGGTGTCTCTGGGTACCACCGCAGGTTGGGCCTTGTCGGTTTGGTTGTGGCTCACGGCGCAGGCCGGGCACGCGCCGCATTTGTACTTTGAGGGCTCGGCCGTGGTCATCACCTTGGTGATGCTCGGCAAATGGCTGGAAACGCGAGCCAAGCGCCAGACCACCGAGGCGATTCGTGCCTTGCACGCCCTGCGTCCGGGCATCGTGCATTGGCTTGGCGAAGAAGGCGAGCTGGATGTGCCGGTGGATGAAATATTGGTGGGTGACCAAATCGTCGTACGCCCCGGTGAGCGTTTTCCGCTGGACGGCGAACTGGTCGAAGGCCAAACCCAGGTGGACGAATCCATGCTGACCGGCGAGCCCCTGCCCGTGGCCAAAGCACCGGGTGCGGCTTTGACCGGCGGCGCCATCAATGGCGAAGGGCGTGTGCGCATGCGTGTGACCGCTGTGGGCCATGAAACCGTGCTCTCGCACATCATCCGCTTGGTGGAAGATGCACAAGCGGCCAAAGCGCCCATTCAGCGGCTGGTGGACCAAGTGGCCCAAGTGTTTGTGCCCGTGGTGCTGTTGATCGCCTTGCTCACCTTGGGTGCGTGGATGGCGGTGGGGGCCGACTTTGAAACAGCCCTGATTCACGCGGTGGCCGTGCTGGTCATTGCCTGCCCTTGCGCCCTGGGTTTGGCCACGCCCGTGGCCATCATGGCGGGCACGGGTGTAGCGGCCAAACACGGCATCTTGATCAAAGACGTGCAGGCGCTGGAGCTGGCGCACCGCGTGCAAACCGTGGCCTTTGACAAAACCGGTACGCTCACGGTCGGTCAACCGCGCTTGCTGGCCCATGTGCCCGCACCAGGCGTCGATGCCCAAGGGGCGCTGGCTTTGGCCGCACGCGTGCAAAGCGGCAGTGAACACCCTTTGGCGCGCGCAGTGGTCAGCGCGGCGCAAGCCCAAGGCCTGTCAGGCCCCACAGCACAAGACTTGCTAGCGGTGCCGGGCAAAGGCGTGATGGCCCATGTGGACGGCAAGCAGCTGCTGCTGGGCAGTTTGCGTTGGCTGCAAGAAGAAGGCTTGGACATTGGCAACTGGTCGTCAGAGATTGACACTTTGCGCGCGCAAGGCGCGAGCCTCTCGGCCTTGGCCCAGCGCACCGATGCAGGTTTGCAGGCCCTGCTGCTCATGGGTTTTGGCGATGAACCCAAAGCGGGCGCTGCGCAAGCCTTGGCTGCCCTGCGCGATCGTGGCCTGAAGCTGGTGATGATTTCGGGTGACAACCAAGCGGCTGCTGAGGCCATGGCGCGCCGCTTGGGCTTGCGCCCCGAAACGGGCGAGGTGTTGGCCGATGTGCTGCCTGGTGACAAGTCGGCGCAGGTCCAAAAACTGCGCAGGGGTGGTCAGGTGGTGGCCATGGTGGGTGACGGGGTGAACGACGCGCCCGCCTTGGCCGCTGCCGATGTCGGCATGGCCATGGGCAACGGCACCGATGTGGCCATGCATGCCGCAGGCATCACGCTCATGCGTGGCGACGTCGCGCTGGTGGGCGCTGCGTTCGACATCTCGGCCCGCACCGTCGCCAAGATCCGGCAGAACCTGTTTTGGGCTTTTGCCTACAACGTGGCGGGCATCCCTTTGGCCGCTCTGGGTTACCTCAACCCCATGATGGCGGGCGCGGCCATGGCGCTCAGCTCGGTGAGCGTGATGGCCAATGCTTTACTGCTCAAGCGTTGGAAACCGTGAAGGCCTGAATGCCTATTTTTTGACATGTGTCATGGCGTGCAATCGCTCACAGGGGCAAAGTGAATGCCATCACTTCAGAAAACGCAATATGCAAGCCCTCAGCGCCCTTCAGATCATCCGCGACGAGCACGCCAGCTTGGCCGCCATGCTCAAATCCATGCGGCTCATGGTTCGGATGGGACCTGTGGACGATCCGCGCAAATTCTTCGATGTGTTGCGCAGCATGCTGTTCTACATCGACGAATTCCCGGAGCGCCTGCACCATCCCAAAGAATCCCATCTGCTGTTCACCAAGATCGTCAAATTGGCGCCTCACGTCATGGGGGCCGTGGACAAACTGGAGCGGGATCATGTGCACAGCGAAAAGGCTGCGCGCGATCTGCAACACCTGCTCCTGTCCTGGGAGCTTTTGGGTCCGAGCAAACGCGTGGCTTTCGAGGTGGCGATGGAGCAATACATCGACTTTTATCTGGAACACATGAGCCTGGAGGAGTCCGTCATCCTGCCCGAAGTCGAACGGTGTTTTTCAGCGCAAGAGATCCAGACGCTCGATGAGGCCTTTGCCGAAAATGCCGACCCGCTCACGGGGCACTACCCCCCAGCGCAAGCGTTTGAAAAACTTTTCAGCATGATCGTCACAAGAGCCCCTTCACCCATTGGCTTGGGCTGAAACGCGCCCTTTGCTTCAAGCCTGTTCAAGGCACGGGTAATCGGTGTACCCCGCATCGCCACCACCGTAAAAGGTGGCGCGGTCGGGCGTGTTGAAAGGGCCGCCTTGTTTCAAGCGTGCGCCCAAATCCGGGTTGGCAATGAAGGGGCGGCCGAAAGCAATCAGGTCCGCACCGCGGGCCAGAGACTGATCGGCCAAGCGCAGGTCGTAGCCGTTGTTCAGCATCCATGCGCCGCGTCCGCCCGCTTGGGCGTAGGCCTGGCGCAAAGCGACGTAGTCAAAGGGTTTGTCGCCTTGTTGGTGGTCGCGTGCCGCGCCCGTGGAGCCTTCGATCACATGCACAAAAGCCAAGTCCATTGGGGCCAACAAACGCGCCACATGCTCAAATAAAGGCTGAGGCTGGTCGTCGCTCACCCCGTTCGCGGGTGTCACGGGTGAGAGGCGGATGCCCGTGCGCGGGCCACCGATCTCGGCCACGATGGCCTGCATCACTTCGCGCAAAAAGCGGGCGCGGTTCTCGACCGAGCCGCCATACAGGTCCGTGCGGTGGTTGCTGCTGCTGCGCAAAAACTGGTCGATCAAATAGCCATTGGCCGCGTGCACTTCCACACCGTCAAATCCGGCGGCCATCGCATTGGCCGCAGCGCAGCGGTAGTCTTGCACGATGCTTGGCAGCTCGGCCGCCTCGAGCGCACGCGGCGCGGACACGGGCTCAAATTGGGCTTGGCCGTCCACCAGCAGCACGGTCTTGGTTTGGGCTGTCAGGGCCGAAGGCGCCACAGGCGCTGCGCCACCGGGCTGCAAGCTGGTGTGCGAGACACGGCCCACATGCCACAGCTGCACCACGATCTTGCCGCCTTCGGCGTGCACGGCGTCGGTGACCTGCTTCCAAGAGGCCACTTGCGCATCGTTCCAGATGCCGGGCACATCGGCGTAGCCCTGGCCTTGGTGGCTGATGGCCGTGGCTTCGGTGACGATGAGCCCCGCCCCCGTGGCCGGGTTGGCGCGCTGGCGGTAATAGGTGGCCATGCGGGCGTTGGCCAGCGAGCCTGGTGCGCGGTTGCGGGTGAGTGGGGCCATCACGATGCGTGAGGCCAAAGCGATGCTGCCGACTTGGCAGGGTTCAAACAAAGAGCGCATGGGGTCCTTATTGGGTGTAATCGGGGCTTTCGCGCTCAAGCTTGCGCAGCAGCGAAGGCCAAACAAACGCGCCGCCCAAGCCCCCGGTTTGCACCCGCATGGCGGTGGCCACACCGGTCAAAATTTGCGGGTCCACTGCCGTCAGGTTTTGCGGGCCCGACTGCCCGGCCAGTGCATCCACCTGGATGCGGCAGGTGTTCTCGAAGGTGTACATCGACAAGAACGCGTCGGCAATGGTTTTGCCCACGGTGAGCAAGCCATGGTTGCGCAGCATCAGGAAATTGGCCGCGCCCAAATCGGCTTGCAAGCGCAGCTTTTCGTCATCGCGAATGGCCACGCCCTCGTAGCCATGGTAGGCCAGCGAAGCCAGCACAAACGTGCTCTGCTGGCTGATGGGCAACACGCCATGCGCTTGTGCGCTCACCGCCACCCCAGCTCGGGTGTGGGTGTGCAACACGCAGCCGGCATCGGGCCGCGCCTCGTGCACCGCGCTGTGGATCACAAACCCTGCAGGGTTGACCGGGAAAGGGCTGTCGTGCAGCTTGTTGCATTGCATGTCCACCTTCACCAGGCTGGACGCGGTGATCTCGTCGAACATCAGGCCGTAGGGGTTGATCAAAAACTGGTGGTCATCGCCCGCCACCGAATGCGGCAACTTGACGCTGATGTGGGTGAACACCAAGTCGCTCCAGCCGTATAACGCGACCAGGCGGTAGCACGCGGCCAAGTCCAGCCGCAGCTGCCATTCGTCGGGGTGAACGCTGTCTTTCAAGGAAGGAATCTCAAACGCCATGGTCGTGCTCCGAGGGTCAGCAAAAGGTGCTCAGCTTAGCGGCAAGCGGGGTGGGGGGATGACTTGTTGGAGACTTTATTGGTCATTCAAGAGTTGGGCCGCGTCAATTCCTCCAACCGCATCAGCCAAGCGCGTGCATGCACGCCGCCATCGGCAACAGCCCCACACATCTCCACCGAGGCTTGCAGCTGACCGCACACCGCAGGCCGCGCGGGTTGCCCAAAAATTTTGCAGCGCAGTTGCGCGTCAAGTTGCACGCAGGGCACCCCCGCGGGTTTGCCTTGGGGCATGCCGGGGATGGACGAAGAGATGGATGGGGCGGTGCAGCAAGCGGCGCAACCGGGGCGGCAGGTCAAAGTCATCCGGTCACAGGCCCCCAGATCAGCGCGGCCACAAGGCCCACAGTTGCAAGGGCTGTTTCACCCGCCCGGCCAATTCACCCGCTTCGGGTCCAGAGCCTGCGTAATAGTCGGCCCGGACGGCACCCACGATGGCGGTGCCGGTGTCTTGGGCCAAGACCAAACGGTCCAAATTGGTTTGGGGACCGTTGGACTTCAACCAAACGGGGGTGCCATAAGGAATGCTGCCCCGGTCCACCGCGATCGATCGACCTGCGGTGAGGGGCACGCCTTGCGCACCTTTGGGGCCTGGTGGCACCACGCCTGCGGGCAGTGTTTCTTCCTTGAAGAACACCACGCGCGGGTTTTGCCACAGCAACTCGTTGACCCGCGAGGGGTTGCGGTCAATCCAGGCCTTGATGCCGGGCCAAGAAGCGTCGCGGACCAGGTTTTGGTCCAGCAACCAGCGGCCAATGCTTTTGTAGGGTTGATCGTTGGTGCCGGCAAAGGCCAGGCGCACCAGGCGTTGGCGGCCATCGCGCTCGGTCACGTTGATCAGGCCCGAGCCTTGGATGTGCAACACCATGGCGTCCACCGGATCGGCCAGGTACACCAGCTCTTTCCCCCGCAATGCGGCGCGGGCAGCGGGCAGGGTCTCCATCTCTTGGCGGGTGTACCAAGGTTTGCGCGTTTGCAGCTGAGTGGGAGGGGCATACAGCGGCACATTGAAACCCGGCCGGGCTTGCCGATGGGCGTTCAGCACGGGTTCGTAATAGGCGGTCAACAAGCCGTTGCCAGCGGGTGTGGGCGATTCCACCCGATAGGCTTGCAACTTTTGCCGTACCCATTGCCGCTGTACTGCGGCATCGGCTCCGGCCAATTGCCGGATTTCAGGGCACAACGCCGCCCAAACGGGCCCCGGGCGTGTGCAACTTTGCAACCAGGCGGGCCAGGCTTCTTTGAGGTCATCGGTCTCTAGGCCCGGCAAGTCCGACCAAGGCACGGGAACCCAGCGGCTTTTGGCTTGTGTGATCACCGGCGGCAAGGGGCCTGTGTCGAGCGGGGTTGCGCTGGCTGCCGGGGGGGGGCTGGATGACCGTGGTGCTTCGGGTTCTTCCACGATGGGCGCGACCGAGCAGGCCACGAGGCTGCCTACAATCGCTGCGATCAAACCGCTGGAGGCCGTCCGGCGCAAACCAAGAAATGGGAACGTGTTCATGGCGCTTATTTTGCTGGAAGCCTTGTTGGCCTTGCTGGTGTTCGTCGTGATCGTGTGGTGGACCATGTTTTCGGGGCGCAAAAACGGCGAGCTGCCCCCATCCGAACCCAAAGAGCCTGGGGACAAAGCGCCCTGAGCGTGACACGCACAGGTAGCATCAGTCCAGCAGCGTGCCCGCCCCTTCAAAGCGCTGCGCGTAATAGCGGTTGCTCAGTTGGTCCATCCGAACGCCTGTTTTGGGGTTGCTGGCGTGCACAAAGCGGCCTCCCCCGACATAAATGCCCACATGCGAATGGCGCGCGCCCAAGGTGTTGAAGAACAACAAATCGCCCGGTTGGATGCGCGACCGGTCCACGGGGCGGGTTTTTTTGCCCAAATCGGCCGAGCTGCCGCGCACAGGCAAACCCGCGGCTTCGCGGTACACATGCGAGACCAAACCTGAGCAGTCAAATCCTGTGGCGGGCCCACGACCGCCCCAGCTGTAGGGCGTGTCGAGCAAGGACAGGGCGAACAAGGCCAAGTCGTTGCGCTGGGGGTGGTAATCGTTGGGCGCGGCCGTGTTGTGCCCCGCAGGCTCGGGGGCAGATGCCTTCACTGGCGCAGGGGTAGGCGCTGGCTGCTGATGGGTCAGCACAGGGGCCGAAGAGCAGCCCGCCATGAGGAGCGCCAAGCCCGTGAGCAGGATGCCCAGGCCCGTGCGAGCCCATGTGTGCAGGCGGTTGGCGGTATTGCGGCTCATGTCAGTGTCCGCAATAAATTGGCCAACTCCACGGCGGATTTGACCTCCATCTTGTCAAACACCCGCGAGCGGTGCACTTCGACGGTGCGCACGCTGATGTCGAGTTGGTCGGCGATCAGCTTATTGGGCAGGCCCTCCACCACCAAGCGCATCACATCGCGTTCGCGTTCGGTCAACTCCCCCAAGCGCGATTGCAAAAAAGCTTGTTGCGTGCGCGCCGTCAGGCGTTCTTGTGACAACAGCAGGGCTTGTTCAACGCGGTCAACGAGGGCGTTGTCAGAAAATGGCTTTTCGCAAAAGTCGAAGGCCCCTCGCTTGACGCTGTCCACGGCCGTGGGCACGTCGGCATGGCCGGTCAAAAAAATCACAGGCCACGTTTGCGCGATGCCGATGCTTTGGAGTTGCTCAAACAAGGCCAGACCGCTCATGCCGGGCATGCGCACGTCCAGCAAAATGCAGCCCGCTTGCCGGGGCAAGGCCAGCGGCAAGGGCAAGGTCGACGGCCAAGTCGCTCCCGCGGGCCGCGCACTGAGCAATGTGCTTTGCAGCATGTCCCAAAAGGCCTCTGCGCTGCCGTAAGACTCGCTCAACAAGCGTCGTGTGCGCAGCAACCAAGCCATGCCTTCGCGCACGCCGATGTCGTCGTCCACGATGTAGACCATGCTGTCAAAAGGAAGTTGCATGCTGCGATTTTAGGCCTTGGGTGGGTGGGCCTCGGCGTTGTGCTGGCTGTTGGCCACCGGCAAGGTGAAGCGGAACACGGTGCCTTTGGGGCGCAACGCTTCGAACTCCAATTGGCCGCCATGCTGCTCCACCACGGTGCGGCACAGGCTCAGTCCCAGCCCCATGCCCTCGGCTTTGGTGGTGAAGAACGGGTTGAACAACTGCGTTGCCACATCGGTGTCAATGCCTGCGCCCAGATCGGTCACAGCAAACTCAATCCCGGCATCTACCGCCTCAGGCTGGGCCCGTTGCACCTGCAGCAGCAAGACCCGGTCACGGCATTGCGGCGTGTCCATGGCCTGCATGCCATTGCGCGCCAAATTCAGCAAAACTTGTTCAACCATGGTCCGGTCGCACCAAACGGGCGGCAGGTTGGCCGCCACCTGCATCTGCACCCGCACTTGCAATTTGCGCGCTTGCAGGTTCATCAAAGGGGCCACGGCATCGAGCAGGGCTTGGGGGGGAACCGGCTCACGGCTTTGGTCACGTCGGCGCACAAAGTCGTGCACGCTGTTGATGACGCGACCGGCCCGTTCCGCTTGCTCGGCAATGCGGCGCAGTGCCATGTGCACATCGTCCAGGGTTTGCGGCACCGCGAGCGGGTCTTGCAGCAGGTTGAGCGAGCCGTTGGCGTAGCTGGCAATGGCGGCCAGTGGCTGGTTCAGCTCATGGCTGAGCAAGGAGGCCATTTCACCCACCGTGGCCAAGCGGGCGGTGGCTTGGAGTCGTTCTTGACTGGCGCGTGAGACTTCCTCAATGCGCCGCTGCTCACTGATGTCGATCACGGCCCCCATCCAGCCGGTCTGCTCGCCTTGCACACTGATCAGCGGGGCTTCGATGATGAGCACCGGAAAGCGTTCCCCGTCTTGCCGCATGAACACCGATTCAAAACCCTCTCTTGGGGGCACATTGCCGGCCATGCGGATGGCCTGTCTTTGCTGGTATTCGTCCACCATCTCGGGGGGCCAATAGGGCATGGGTGCATTTTTCCCGATCAGCGCGTCGGCCTCCCAGCCCACCATTTGGCAAAAAGCCGGATTCACATAGGTGATGCAGCCTTGCAGGTCGCGGGCGCGAAGTCCGGTGACCAGCGAGTCCTCCATGGCTTTGCGAAACGCCAAAGCTTCGGCCAAATCCCGTTCGGCTTTTTGGCGTCTTCGGGCATCTTTGGTGAGCAGCACCATCACCGTGATGAGTGCGATCGACATGCCCGTGACCAAGGCGGTCAGCACATTGGGGAACAAGTCCGGTGCACCGCGGCGGCCATCCATGCGCAGCAGCAAGGTGTTGCCGGGCAAGTCGACGAGCTGTTGGCTGGTGAAGACCCGCTGCTCGCGCCGTTGGGTGCCGGCGATGGCCAGCCGTGTCCCGTCGGGTTCGATGAAAGACAACTCGTTTTTGCGCCCAAAGGTGGCGCCCAGCCGCTCGATCAGCAATTCCTGCAGGCTGTAGGTCACCACCATGTAGCCCATCAAGTTGCCGGTTTGCGTCACCGGCAGACACAACTCCATCACCTCCATGCCCAAACCATCTCTTTGTGGCAAAAAATACGTGCTGGAATAGGCTGCGCCATTGAGCCGCTTGGCCCTTTGGCAGGCCTGGCTTGCTTCGTTGAGGACTTCAGCGCGAGCAATGCGCTCAAATGCGGGCGCTCGCAAAGGCGAGTCGGCAAAGGCGTGCAGCCGCCATGATGTGTCACGCCACTCCACGCGCAACCAGTCCCTGTGATCGCGCAGCAATGCCAGCGCTCTGGGCGCCCACTCGGTGGGTGAAAAATGCCCGGACTGCAGCGCTTGCAGGGCCTGTATTTGGCGCGACAGCCCCCCCCGCAAATCACCCACCGCGTTGGCGGTGTCGCGCTCCAGTTCAGCTTGCACCTGACTGGCTTCGTAGCGCCCGGCCAGCCAAACCAGTGTGACCAAAACGGCCAACACCAGGGCGATCAGTGCGGCCCATAAGGAGCGGCGACCCGAACCCCAAGGCAGGGATTCGTCGAGTTTGGCGCGAACCTGGTGCACAAGCTGTTGCCTGAACGTCATCGGGCCAGGGGCGTCATGCGGGCTCATGCGGTTCAAGGCGGGGTGTGGTCAGCGGCAGAGGGTTTCCCGTCACCGTGCACTTTGGTCACCCGTGGTTCTGCCCAGCTGCCATCGATCAAGAACTCTTGGGTGTTGACCTTGATCAAGGGTTTTTGTAAAAACAATTGCGCCAAAAATGCCGTCAGGCCCACCACGGGATTGACCGCAATGCCTGCCACCAGTGAGGCCGTTCCGGCGTCGAGCGAAGGCAAGATCACCGCCCGTAATTTTTGCGTTTCTTGGGCGATGTCGGCCGAGCCGTCGAGCTGGACCAGGGCATTGACGCCCTTGATCTGCAGGTTGCGCGTTTGGGCGATGCCTTGGTCAATGGTGACATCCCCACGCACCGAGTCAAACGCGAAACCTTCGTAGAACACGTCACGAAAATCCAGCAACAAGCGACGTGGCAAAGCTTGCAGGCTCAAGACGCCGAGCAACTTGGCCACCCCCGCATCGGCCTTGAGGAACTGCCCGCGACCCATCGTCACGCCAAATTGCCCTGACAGGCTGGGGTAGTGCAGCGCCAAGGGTGAGCCTTGCCAGGACACTTGGCCCTCGAGTTGGCCCGAGCCGCCCCGCAGCGCATTGGGCGTGCCCAAGCGGGTCAGCAATGCGCCGGCATCAGAGACCTCCAATTTGAAGTTCATTTCTGTTTTGCGCTGGGTGCTCCCTTCGGCGGTTTTGAGCCAGCGCCCGGTGCTGCGCAAAGTGGCTTCGGGCAAGGTGATGTTGAGTTTGCTCAACTGCCACTCGGCCGCCACTCTGTTGCGAGCCTTGGGTTGTTCGGAGTTCAGGGCTTCAATTTCGACTCGACCGAGTTTCTTGCCCCGCAACTCGAGTTGGTCCACGACGATGTCCAACGCCGGCAAATGAAGGGGTGGGCTCTCAAGCAGGCCTTCGACATCGGACACGCTCGAGGGCGGCAAGTTCAGTCGCGACAAGCGCGCGTACAGGTGGCCCAACTGATCGCCGGAAGGCTGGCGGTAAACCACATGGCCGTTGAGTTCGCGGGCATCGACGTTCACGCGCCACGTGTTCCCTTCACGCAAGCCGCCTGCAACCACCTGGTGCAAGGTGCGGCCGTCGGCTTGGATGCTGTTGGCTTGCAGGCCAATGCGTGTTGGCGCATAGGCTTGCCAGCCGCTGGCCAAGGGGTTGGCTGGGCGTGTCGCGGAGACGGCGTCATGGGGCAGCAGGCTTTGCCAATCGTCCAGCGTCAGGTTGTCGACCGCCACCGTGGCGCTCACCCCTGCGGCGGGCAAGGCCGGCGCTTGAGCGGCAGGCAAACCCAAAGTCAAACTGCCCCGCAGCACCACAGGCACTGCGCCCGACAGGTCCCGCACATAGTGGGCCGAGGCCGTGTTGCCCCATTCCATTTGCAGTTGTTCCCGCAGCCCAGCGCCTGAGCCAGTCACCCGTGTGCGCAAAGACAGGGGTGTGAGGGCTGCGGCCGATTTGCCCAAGGGTGCAGGCAAATTCAGGGCCAAGCCCTCCAGTTGGCTTTGCAGTGTGAACTCGGGCTTTCCTTGTCGCCAGCCCAGCTGAGCGCTGTAGCTGCTTGCGCCACTGGCGTGTTGGGCCCACTCATTCAGGGGCGCCAGCTCTTTGGCTTGTCGCAGCCCTTCCGCGCTGACTTGACCTTCTACACGCAGCTGCAAACCGAGTGGGTTGCCCTCTGACCCGGCGCTGCCGGGCATGGGCCGCATGCCGCCCTCGATGCGCACCGGGCCGCCCAGCATCCGCGCTTGCGCGCCACTGAAACTGAAGCCCGATTCGGACCATTGCACGCTGCCCTGGAGTTTTTCCAACAGGGGTGTCTCGGGTGTCACGCGCACATCGTTGCCGGCCAGTGTCACCGTGCCTTGAACCTTGGTTTGGGTCGGGTTGAGCAAGGGCACTGTCAACTTGAAGCGGGTTTGCACGTTCCCTGTGGCCTGTGTTTGGCGCAAGGCCCCTGACAGCAGGGCATCCAGGGGTGACTTTTGCACCAAGCCCAGCACTTGATGGGCGGGACCTTTGTTTTCAGCCGCCACGTTCAACACGGCCGCATGGGCCATGTTGGCGATCTCGACCTCGCCCTCGTTCAAAACAAGGCCCGTTCGCGCATCATCCAGCCGTGCGGAAGCCTTGCTCAGCTTCATGCTCAGGCGGTCAAAGACCAGCTGGCCCGTCAGCTGGTGCAGGCGCGGCCATGGCAGGCTTTGGGGCGGTTGCATGGTGGCGGGCCAGTAATCGAGTTCCACATCTTGGATGCGCCCGGCGAATCGGAACTCGCCGTCTTGGGGGTTGGCAAAGGGCAGTTTGGCCAAGTCACCTTTGACCTTGATCTGGACATCTGAATACACCCCTTTGCGCAAAGCGTCGCGCACATATTGGCGCACGTCCTTGGACAACGCTTGGGGCAGGTAGCGGTAAGCACGAGAGGCGTGGACTTGTTTGATCTTGCCTTGCAAATCCAAGGTGCCAGGCCCCTCGCCAAGCACGGCGGGATGCCATTGGCCTTGCCACTCGCCTTGCAAGTCTGCGTTGCTCAGCTGCAGTTTCCATTCGGGCAGGTGCCACTGTCCGGCCTCGTGTTTGAGCATGGCCCGTGCCTGCAAGCTTTGCACACGCACCTCGGGCTCATCCAAAACACCGGGTAAAAAAATGGCCCCATTGGCACCCATGTTCAGATCGATGCGGCCGCTGTCTTGGTTCAGGTTGAGTTTGACTTGCGCGCCCTGCACGCCCGGCCAGCGCGTGCTGGGATGGGATGCGGTCGCCTCGGACTTGGGGGTCGAGAGGTTTCGCAGTGCAATTTGGGCGTCGTAGGTGAGGGGCTTGTCCCAATCACCTTGCCAGCGCCATTGCAGCGCATCCACTTGGCCCGTGACGGTTTGTTGTTGTATGCCCTGTCGCCATGTCTCGGGCAAAGGCAGGCGCAATGCGATCTCACGCAGGGCTGCCAGGTCAAGCTGATCGGCTTGCAGATGACCGCGCGCAGGGGCGTTGCCCTCAGGGTGGTTGACGCTCACAGAAACGTTGCCACCCGGCCAAACCAAGCCTTGATCGCTCACAAATGCCAGTTGCTGCGTGGAGACTTCGAAGCCCAGTGGGCTGACTTTGGCGGCCAAACGTCCAGACAAGCGGTCAAAACCCAGTGGGGCTTTATCGGGTGCCCAAGTTGCCTTGAGCTGGCGGAGTTGGACATCGGCCAGGCCACCAGCCCATTGCCCTTGGATCACGTCGTGCCACATGCGCAGGCTGCCTTGCCCGTCGCTCACCTGAATGTTGACCGGCCAGTGCGGACTGAGCTGGGCCAGATCGGCGTGCGGAAAGTAGGCATACACCTGCCCAGTCCAGTCGGCCCATCGGCCCGGATGCAGGGACAGCAATTGGCGCTTGAAGCGCCCCATGGTGACGAAACGTTGGCCAACCGCGTCGGGTGGGCTGGCGTCCATGCGCACATCGTGGTGTCTGGCCGAGTTGCGCAACACCACATCGACATCGCGCAGTGACAAGGTCTCGGGTGTGTCAGTGCGTGCAGAGGTGGATGGGCGTTCTTGGCGCCAGTGCAAGGTGCCGCCACGCACAATCACTTCACGCTGCGCGAACAGCCAATCGGTGAGCGCGTTGTCGCCATGGGTGCTCTGGGTCACGTGCAGACCGGCAATGCGCCATTGGCCATTGGCCAAAAGCTGAACGTCCAGCTCGGGTGCATCCAAGACCAGTTGCTCCAATTTCAGGCCCAAGACCGAGCGCACGCTGATGGCGATCCACACCTTGGGCAGACGCAGGGCAGGGTGCCCCTGCGCGTCCAGCAAGGTGATGTCGCGCAGCTCAAAGGACGGCGCCCAGCCGGTCGACTCGGCCGAGATGTGGCCGATGCGCACCGGAACCCCGAGGGTTTGTTGGGCTAAGCGCTCCAAGGCCGGACGGTGGTCGCCGATTCGCGGCACAATCCAAAAATGCAGGGTTGCCCAGCCCATGCCCAGCACAAGGCCCACGGACAACAAGATCCACGCGACCCACTTCACAAAGAGGGACAGCACATGGATCAGGCGGGGGAAAAGTGGCAAGGACGGCGAAACCATTTGAATCAGAAAGTCAGCAGGAATTATGACCCGCAGCCAGCCGATGGACGAGATCGCCGCCACAAATGTTGTCAGTTCTGATGATTTGCCGCTCTATTCTCGTTTTTTGCAGCGCTTGCACCGGCGGTATGGTCCCCAATTGCCCCTGTTGCCCCCCGGCCCACCCACACGCGCGCGTTTGAGCGCCGCCTATGCCGCCTTGCAGGCCACGGGCCTGGACACCAGCGCTGCCTTGCGCGTTTTGCGCCAGCTCACTTTGGAGCGATTGGCTTGGCTGGATTGTTCGGGGCAAGCGGACCTGCAAGCGGTCACCCATGGCATGACCTGGCTGGCCGAGGTCACGCTGGACATCGCTTGGCAGCAGGTGTCGGCCGACCTGGATGCCTTGCACGGCGCACCCACCAAGGCCGACGGCCAGCGTGCCGAGATGTGGATCATCGGGATGGGCAAGCTGGGTGCCCGTGAACTCAATGTCTCGAGTGACATCGATTTGATTTATGTCTATGACGAGGATGGCCAAACGCAGGGCAACAGCGAGGGCCGCAACAAGGTGTCTTGCCAGGAGTACTTCACCCGCGCCGTCAAGCGCATGTACGCGCTGATTGGCGACACCACCGAGCATGGCTTCGTGTTCCGGGTGGATTTGGCGCTGCGCCCCAACGGCAACTCGGGCCCCAGTGTGGTGTCGCTGGGGGCGCTGGAAGAGTATTTGTTGGTCCAAGGCCGTGAATGGGAGCGCTTTGCCTGGATGAAAAGCCGCGTGGTGGCACCGCGCAGTGCCGTTTTGAGCGGATCGGCCCAGGCGCTGCGCGGCGTGGTTTTGCCTTTTGTATTCCGGCGTTACCTCGACTACAACGTGTTCGAGTCACTGCGCACGCTGCACCAGCAAATCCGCGACCATGCCTCCAAACGCAGTGCGGGCCACCCCGAACGTGCCAACGATGTGAAACTGTCGCGCGGCGGTATCCGCGAGATCGAGTTCACGGTGCAATTGCTGCAGGTGGTGCGGGGTGGCCAGTTCCCTGAGCTGCGCACCCGCCCCACGTTGGACGCTTTGCAGCGCGTGGCCAAAGCCGCGCTCATGCCCCAGACCACAGCGGATGCTTTGGGCGCAGCCTACGTTTTTTTGCGCCAGGTGGAACACCGCATCCAATACCTGGATGACCAGCAAACCCATGTGCTGCCGACCCGCGACGATGATTTGGCCTGGATCGCCCAGACCCTGGGCTATCGGGATACCGGGTCATTTTTGGTGGAGTTGGATGCGCACCGCGAAGTGGTGGCGCAAGAGTTCGACACTTTGTTGGGCGGAGACCGCGATTGCAAAACTTGCCACAGTAAAAATGGCAAACACACCCGTGAACCGGCCGAATTGGATGCGGTGTTGACCGACTTCAACGGCGCGGTGCGCGAACGTTTGGCGCGCTGGGCCGACAACCCCCGCGTCCAAGCTTTGCGCGACGATGCGCGCGGCCGCTTGATGCGTTTGCTGCAACGCACCGCCCAGTGGCTGGATGCGGGGCGCGTGAGTGAGGAAGCCGTGCTGCGCATGGCCGATTGGATCGAGCCACTGCTGCGCCGTGAAAGCTACTTGGCGCTGATGCTCGAGCGCCCTTCGGTGCATGAACGCTTGCTGCGCCTGTTGGGGGCGGCCAAGTGGCCAGCCCGTTACTTGTTGCAGCACCCGGGCGTGATCGATGAGCTGGCTGGAGGCAATCTGTTTGACAGCCGCTTTGATGCCACCGAATTTGAAGCGGAGTTACAAGCGCGTTTGCTGGCTCTGCAGCGCACGGGCGAAGATGACGAGGAAAGCTTGCTCAATTTGCTGCGCCGCGCCCACCATGCCGAGCAGTTTCGGACGCTCGCGCGCGATGTGGAAGGTGTGCTCACGGTGGAGCAAGTGGCCGACGATTTGAGTGCATTGGCCGATGCGGTGTTGCGCGTGACGGCCCGTTGGTGCTGGAGCCGGCTGAAAAACCGCCACCGCGAAGAGCCGGCGATTGCCATCATTGCGTACGGCAAACTCGGCGGCAAAGAGTTGGGTTATGGCAGCGACCTGGACATCGTGTTTGTTTACGAAGACGAAGACGAGCGCGCCCAAGAAATCTATGCCAGTTATGTGCGCAAGATGATCAACTGGATGACGATCAAGACGGCAGAAGGCGATTTGTACGAAATCGATACCGCTTTGCGCCCGAACGGCAACTCTGGCTTGCTGGTCACACGCTTTGAAGCCTACGCCGATTACCAGCAGCAACGCGGCAGCAACACGGCCTGGACATGGGAGCACCAAGCCATGACCCGTGCCCGCTGCGTCATGGGTTCGCCCCATTTGGCCGCCCAGTTTGACGGGGTGCGATGCGCGGTCATCGGTGCCGAGCGCGACGCCGCCAGCTTGAAGTCTGAAATCGTGGCCATGCGCGAGCGGGTGCGTCAAGGCCACCCGGTCAAGGCCGACCGTTTTGATGTGAAACACAGTCCAGGCGCCATGGTGGACGCCGAGTTTGCCGTGCAGTTTCTGGTGCTCTTGCACACCACCCAACACCCCGAGTTGGCCGACAACGTGGGCAACATCGCCTTGCTGCAACGGGCCGAAAAAGTGGGTTTGCTGGCCCCGGGCCTGGGGCAGGCCGCGGCCAATGCGTACAGAGAAATGCGCCGGGTGCAACACCACGCGCGCCTGAACGAAGAGCCCACCGATGTGCCGATGGCGGCATTGGCGGCCGAGCGAGATGCGGTTTTGAAAATGTGGCAAAGCGTTATGCAATGAGTGGGGGGGTGTACACCGCTTGATCGACAGGTAGAGGCCGCATGGCGCCGTGTTCAACCGCTAAACTCTGGCGACGCCAAAGGGGCGTTCAACAGTGAGATGTGTCATGAAAAAAGTGGGTGCCCGTTTGGCGGTATGGGGGTGTGTTTCGCTGGGAGTCGCCAGTTTGGCGTGGGCAGCCGATGAGCGCTCAAGCCGCGCAGCGAGCAAGCCCAGTTTGACCGTCAGCGTCACCACCCCGCAAGCCAGCAGTTGGGCACAAAAAATCAGCGCCAATGGCAGCCTGGCCGCTTGGCAAGACGCGGTCATCGGTGCCGAGGCCAACGGCCTGAAGATCACCGAGGTGCGCGTGAATGTGGGCGACCGCGTGCAGCGCGGCGATGTGTTGGCTGTTCTGCAGGCCGACACCTTGCGTGCCGAGCTGGCGCAAGCCGAAGCCGCGCTGGCTGAAGCTGCGGCCAGCGCCCAAGAGGCCAAAGCCCAGGCCGAACGGGCCCGCAGCCTGCAGCAGCAAGGTTTTTTCAGTGCGGCCCAACTGAGTCAGGCATTGGCGGCTGAAGCATCGGCCGTGGCCCGTGTGCAGTCCGCTCGTGCCATGGTGCAGCTGCAAAACGTGCGCCTGTCACAAACCCAGGTGCGCGCACCCGATGCGGGCGTGATATCAGCCCGACAGGCCACCGTGGGCAGCGTGGTGGGCACGGGTACCGAGTTGTTCCGCCTGATTCGCCAGGGCCGCATCGAGTGGCGAGCCGAAGTGACGGCCGCCGAGATTGGCCGCATCCAGGTCGGAGCCCCAGTTCGGCTCAAAGCGGCCAGTGGCCAGCTGCTGCAAGGCAAGGTGCGCATGGTTGCGCCTTCGGTCGATGCGCAAACCCGCAACGCACTGGTGTATGTCGATTTGCCCGCACAAACCGGCAGCGCTCGCCCGGGCATGTTTGCCCAGGGCGAAATCATGCTGGGTCAGAGCCAGGCGCTCAGTTTGCCGCAGGCCGCGGTGGTGGTGCGTGACGGCTTCAGCTATGTCTACACTGTCGGGGCCGACCAAAAAGTCAGCCAACTCAAGGTGCAAACCGGACGGCAAAGCGCAGACCGCGTCGAAGTGACGGCTGGCCTCCCAGCCGATGCCCGTGTGGTGGCCAGTGGCGGTGCATTCCTGAACCACGGCGACACGGTGCGCGTGGTGGATGCCCCTGCGCCGACACCTGCCAGCAAATAAAGGGACGTCATGCTCAACGTCTCTTCTTGGTCGATCCGCAATCCGATCCCGGCCGTCATGTTGTTTGTGCTGCTGACGCTGGCCGGTTTCATCGCCTTTGGGTCCATGAAAGTGCAGAACTTTCCGGACCTGGACGTGCCCACCATCACCGTGACCGCCAGCTTGCCGGGTGCGGCGCCCTCTCAGCTTGAAACCGATGTGGCGCGGAAACTTGAAAACGCCCTGGCCCCCTTGCAAGGCCTCAAACACATCACCACCAAGGTACAAGACGGCGTGGTGTCCATCACCGCCGAGTTCCGCATGGAAAAGCCCACGCAAGAAGCGGTGGACGATGTGCGCTCGGCCATTCAAGGTGTGCGTGCCGACTTGCCCGGCGACCTGCGCGACCCGGTGGTGCAAAAGCTCAACCTGGCCGGTTCGCCCGTGCTGGCGTACACCGTGCGCTCGTCGCGCATGGACGATGAGGCGCTGTCGTGGTTGGTGGACAAAGACATCACCCGCAAGCTTTTGTCTTTGCGCGGTGTGGGGGCCGTGAACCGCGTGGGCGGCGTGACGCGCGAGGTGCGTGTGGCGCTCGATGTGAACCGCTTGCAATCGCTGGGCATCACGGCGGCCGAGGTGTCGCGCCAGCTCAAGCAGGTGCAGCAAGAAGGCTCGGGCGGGCGCATGGATTTGGGTGCGGGTGAACAACCCGTGCGCACCCTGGCCACTGTCAAAACGGCGCAAGAAGTCGGCCAGATCGAGCTGGCCACATCGCGTGGTGGCCGTATTCGATTGGACCAAGTGGCCACGGTGAGCGACACACTGGCCGATGCCCGCTCGGCGGCCTCTTTGGACGGCGTGCCCGTGGTTGGCTTTGAGGTGGTGCGCAGCAAGGGCGAGAGCGAAGTGGCCGTGGGCCGCTTGGTGCGCCAGGCGTTGGCCGACTACCGCTTGCAAAATCCGGACATCGAGATCACCGAATCCTTCGACTTTGTGACCCCGGTGGAAGAGGAGTACGACGGCTCTTTGGTACTGCTGTACGAGGGGGCCATTTTGGCGGTGCTGGTGGTGTGGCTGTTTTTGCGCGACTGGCGGGCCACTTTTGTGTCGGCGGTGGCGCTGCCGCTGTCGGTCATCCCGGCCTTCATTGGCATGGCGTACTTGGGCTTTTCCATCAATGTGGTGACTTTGCTGGCACTGTCTTTGGTGATTGGTGTGCTGGTGGACGATGCGATTGTGGAGGTGGAAAACATCGTGCGCCATTTGCGCATGGGCAAGTCGCCCTACCAAGCGGCCATGGAAGCCGCGGATGAAATCGGTCTGGCCGTGATCGCGACCACGTTCACCCTGATCGCGGTGTTTTTGCCCACGGCTTTCATGAGCGGCATTCCGGGCAAGTTCTTCAAGCAGTTCGGCTGGACGGCGTCGCTCGCGGTGTTTGCCTCTCTGGTGGTGGCGCGGGTGCTCACCCCCATGATGGCCGCTTACATTTTGAAGCCCATCGTCACGGCCGCGCACGAACCCGGCTGGCTCAAGCGTTACATGGTCTGGGCCACTTGGTGCATGAAGCACCGCTTGGTCACCATGGTGTTGGCCACCTTGTTTTTCATTGGCTCTATCCTGCTGGTGCCTTTGCTGCCCAAGGGCTTTATTCCGCCGGACGACAATTCGCAAACCCAGGTGTATGTGGAGCTGCCCCCCGGATCGACCTTGGCGCAAACCCAGGCCAGTGCCGAGCATGCCCGCAAATTGCTCATGTCGGTCAGCGATGTCAAGAGTGTGTACACCACGATTGGCGGCGGCAGCGCGGGCTCTGACCCCTTTGCCGGTGGCGGTGCAGCCGAGGTGCGCAAAGCCACGCTCACCATTCAGCTGAGCGAGCGCGGCACACGCCCACGCAAGCAAGCGATTGAAAACGACATCCGCACCGCCTTGCAGCCATTGCCTGGCGTGCGCACCAAGGTGGGCTTGGGCGGCTCGGGTGAAAAATATGTGCTGGTGCTCACCGGTGAAGACCCGCAAGCCCTGCAAACCGCCGCCATGGCGGTGGAGCGCGATCTGCGCACCATCCAAGGCCTGGGCTCCATCGCGTCGACGGCCAGCTTGGTGCGCCCTGAGGTCGCGGTGCGCCCTGACTTTGCCAAAGCGGCAGATTTGGGTGTGACCAGCGCCGCCATCAGCGACACCTTGCGCGTGGCCACGCTGGGCGACTACGACGCGGCCCTGCCCAAGCTCAACTTGTCCGAACGACAAGTGCCCATCGTCGTGAAGTTGGGCGAGGCTTCGCGCCAAGATTTGGCGACGCTCGGCCGCCTGATGGTGCCCGGCAGCCGTGGTCCGGTCATGCTGGGCGAGGTGGCCAGCATCGAGGTGGCGGGGGGGCCCGCCGTGATCGACCGCTACGATCGGCAGCGCAACATCAATTTTGAGATTGAACTGTCGGGCATGCCGCTGGGTGATGTGACGCAGGCGGTGCAAAAGCTGCCTGCATTGCAAAGCCTGCCATTGGGTGTGAAGGTGGTGGAAGTGGGCGACGCCGAAGTCATGGGAGAACTCTTTGCCAGCTTTGGCCTGGCCATGATGATCGGTGTGCTGTGTATTTACATTGTGCTGGTGCTTTTATTCAAGGGCTTTTTGCACCCGATCACCATCTTGGCGGCGCTGCCTCTGTCCTTGGGGGGGGCTTTTGTGGGCTTGTTGATCGCGCAAAAGAGCTTCTCTATGCCCTCCTTGATTGGCCTGATCATGCTGATGGGCATTGCCACCAAAAATTCCATCTTGCTGGTGGAGTACGCGATCGAGGCGCGGCGCGGCAAACCCGCCGAGGGCGATCACCCCGCTGTGCCGCCCATGAGCCGTTGGGATGCCCTGTTGGATGCCTGCCACAAACGCGCTCGCCCAATTGTCATGACCACCATCGCCATGGGGGCGGGCATGCTGCCCATTGCCGTGGGCTGGGGGGCGGCGGACGCGAGTTTCCGCTCGCCCATGGCCATTGCTGTGATCGGCGGCTTGCTCACCAGCACCGTGCTCAGCTTGCTGGTGGTGCCGGTGGTGTTCACTTATCTGGATGATTTGGGGCAGTGGAGCGGGCGGATGTATGCCAAGCTGACTCGGCGTTGAGCGGGCTTGGGCGTATCGCTGCAGAGGGGTTGCCCGTTTGAGAGGCAGACGGGGTCATACCCTGTCCAGACCCGCGCGCGTGCTGTCCGCTTGTGACCTGATCAGCGCCTTGTCGTCCGCGCTCATCTTGCCCACATGCTTGACCATCAGCGCGGTGCGTGGGTTGCCCGCAAAGTCGGGTTCGTGGCGGATCAAAAAGTCCCAGTACAACGTGGTCATGGGACAAGCCTCGGGGCCTGTGCGCACCTCGGGCTGGTAGCGACAGCCTTTGCAGTAGTTGCTCATGCGGCTGATGTACTGGCCGCTGGCCACATAGGGCTTGCTGGTGAAGCGCCCGCCGTTGGCGTGCAGCGCCATGCCTAGGGTGTTGGGCGTTTCCACCCACTCCACCGCGTCCACATACATGGCGCGGTACCAAGCGCTGACCTGCTGTGGTGACAGCCCAGCCAGCACCGCAAACTGCCCAGTGACCATGAGGCGCTGAATGTGGTGTGCATAGCCGTGTTGCAAACTTTGACCAATCGTCGCTTGCATGCAGGCCATGTGGGTGTTGCCCGTCCAGTACCAAGCGGGCAAATCGCGGGTGTGGCCGTAGTGGTTGGCCTCGGCCATGTGCGGCATGTCCAGCCAGTACACCCCGCGGATGAACTCGCGCCAGCCCAGCACCTGTCGGATGAAGCCTTCGACGCTGGCCAGTGGCAAACCGTGTGCATGGTAGGCCTGCTCTGCCGCTGCGATCACCTCGCGCGGGTGGAGCAAATGCAGGTTCAGGCTGCTGCCCACCAGCGCGTGCCACCCAAAAGGCAGTGTGGTCCACATGGCGTCTTGCCAAGCGCCAAAGTTGGCGAGGCGCTGGTCGATGAAGTGCTGCAAGGCCACCAGCGCTTCTTCGCGCGTCACGGGCCAGGAAAACTGCGCCAACGAGCCTGGGTGCTGGGCAAAACGCGTGTTGACCAGGTCGATCACGTCTTGCGTGACGCGGTCGGGTGCAAAGCGGGCGGGTGGCGGCACGGTACCAGGGCCTTTGGCACCAAAACCTTTGCGGTTGTCCGCGTCGTAGTTCCATTGGCCGCCGATGGGCTCTTTGCCTTCCATCAGCACGCCATGCTTTTTGCGCATCTCGCGGTAAAAGAACTCCATGCGCAGTTCTTTTTTGTCGCCCGCCCACTTGGCGAATTCGGCGCGGCTGCATAAAAAGTGCGTGTCGCCCACCCAACGCAGCAGGGTTTGGGCCTGCGCTGCGGCGGCCTCGATCAGTTGTTCCATGCGCCAGGCCCCGGCTTCCATCACCACCAAGGCTTGGGGGCGGAGGTCTTGCAGCGCATGCGCCAGCCGCGCGGAGAAGTCGGCGGGCAAGGCGGTGTCGTCCACCTTCATGCAGGTGAGGGGCCAGCGGCGGCGGTGAGCTTCGTTGGCAAAGTGCCGCATGCCTGACAAAAACAAGGCGATGCGGGCTTTGTGGTTCCAAACTTCTTGTGCTTCGCTGTCGGCCTCGATCAGCAACAACCGGTCTTGGGTCGGGTCAAAGTCGGCCAGTCCGGGGTTGTCCCAGCCGAGCTGGTCGCCCAGCACCAGTATCAGATGGCGGGTCATGCCTTGACTTTCGTTGGGTGTCAGCGGCCGGTGTTGGCCGTGGATTTCGCCGCACGGCAGCGGTCGCTGCAGTACAAGACGTGGTCCCAGTTTTTGGCCCAGCGCTTTCGCCAAGTCATGGGGTGACCACACACCAGACAAGGTTTTTGGGGCAAATCCTGTTTGTTGCCTTTGAAACCCGAGGGTTTGGACATGGTGATTTCCTGTGTGAACGGGGCAAAAGTGACAATGAAGACAAACGAGTTTAAACTCATCAGTCACAAAATGAATATTCAAGTGCAAATGAACCACTTACGAGTCAACCCCTGGATTGCACGCTTGGCCTGGGCCATTGTGGCCGCCGTGATCGGTTTGGCCGTTCAGATGGCGCAAGCCGCCACCCCGACCGCCCCTTGTCCCGCGCTCTTGAACCACACCTTTGACCGGTTGCAAGACGAAAAGCCGCAGTCGCTTTGTCAGTACGCGGGCAAAGTCGTCTTGGTGGTCAACACCGCCAGTTTTTGTGGCTTCACGTCGCAGTACAAAGGTTTGGAAACGCTCAGCAGCCAATACAAAGACAAGGGCTTGGTTGTTCTGGGCTTTCCGTCGAACGACTTTGCACAAGAAAAAGGCAGCAACAAAGAGATTGCCGATTTTTGCGAAAGCACATTTGGCGTGAAGTTTCCGATGTTCACCAAAACCCAGGTCACCGGCGATGGCGCTGCGCCTTTGTTCAAACAGCTGACCGCCCAAACGGGTCAAAAGCCGCGCTGGAACTTTCACAAATACCTGATTGGGCGTGATGGCAAGGTCATTGACCAATACAGCAGCATGACCGGGCCGGAGAGCAAAACATTGTTGTCGGCCATCGACAAAGCCCTGAAAGCCCAGCCATGAGCGTGACATCAAAGCCGCGCATGAAACTGGCCATTGTGGGTTCGGGCATTTCCGGCTTGGCCGTTGCGCACACCCTGAAAGACCATGCCGACATCACCGTGTTGGAGGCGGGCGACTATTTTGGTGGCCATACCCACACGGTGGACGTGACGCTGCCCACGCCGCAAGGCCTGGTCACACACGGCGTGGACACGGGTTTTTTGGTGTTCAACGAGCGCACCTACCCCAACCTGATCAACCTGTTTGCCGAGCTGAATGTCGAGACTGCGCCCTCGGACATGTCGTTTTCGGTCAAGGCTCCAGGGGCGCTCAAGGGCAAAACCCTGGAGTGGAGTGGCACCGACTTGAACAGCGTGTTCGCGCAGCGTGGCAATTTGCTCAACCCCCGCTTTTGGCGCATGTTGGCCGATGTGTTGCGCTTCAATGCTTTGTGCACCCGCATCGCCAAAGAGCAGCGCGAAAAAGAGCTGCAGCAGCCGCTGTCGGACTTTTTGCGCACGCACCAGTTCAGCGAGCCGTTTCGCGATTGGTATTTTCTGCCCATGCTCGGCTGCATCTGGAGTTGCCCGACCGACCAGATGCTGCAGTTCCCAGTGGCGACCATGATCCGGTTTTGCCACAACCATGGCCTGATTCAGGTGACCAATCGCCCGCAGTGGTTCAGCGTGGTGGGCGGTGCCCGCCACTACGTCGAGAAAATTTTGGCGGGTGTGCATGACAAACGCTTGAACACCCCTGTGCGTTTGATTGAGCGCGACGCACAAGGTGTGCGCATCGTCACCGACGGCCATGCCGAACGCTTTGACCAAGTCGTCATCGCCACCCACACCGACCAGGCTTTGAGCTTGCTGCGTCAGGCCTCGGGTGAAGAGCGCAGCTTGCTGGGGGCCATCCGTTACCAAGACAACCGCGCCGTGCTGCACACCGACGCCAGTGTGCTGCCGGCCAATCCCAAGACTTGGGCCGCGTGGAATTACGAACGCGCCGCCAGCAGCGAGCGCGAGTCTTCGCGGGTTTGCTTGCATTACCTGCTCAACCGTTTGCAGCGCATCCCGTTTGCCCAGCCCGTGGTGGTTTCGCTCAACCCTTTGCAGGCCATCGATCCGGCCAGCATCGTGGGTGAGTACGACTATGCCCACCCGGTGTTTGACTTGGCGGCCATTGAGGCGCAAAAGCGTTTGCCCTTGTTGCAAGGCCAGCACAACACCTGGTACGCCGGGGCCTGGACGGGTTATGGCTTTCACGAAGACGGCCTGAAATCGGGCCTGCAAGTGGGCCGCGCCTTGCTCAAACTGATCCACGGTCAGGACCGCTCGTCAACCGACAAGTGGCCTGCATGAACCCGGTCACAGCGCTCATTGGTTGGGGCCAGGTGCGGCACACGCGTCACCGCCCTGCGCACCACGCCTTTGCCTACCCCACGGCTTTTTTGATGCTGCCGATGCGCAGCGTGCAAGCGGGTCACTGCACGACGGCGCTGGCCATCAACCGCCGCGCCTGGTTTGCTTTCCACGACACCGACCATGGCGACGGCCGCCCGGCCGAGACCGGTGGGGCGCTGGCTTGGCTCGATGAGTTGCTGCAGCGTGAAGGCATTCATGACGCCACCGCTGAAGTTTGGCTGCAGGCTTTTCCGCGTGTGCTGGGCCACGCCTTCAAACCCGTGAGCTTTTGGTACGCGCACCGCGCCGATGGTCGCTTGGCTGCTGTGGTGGCCGAGGTGAACAACACCTTTGGCGAGCGCCACTGCTACCTGTTGCCCGAGCCGCAGTTCGGTCAGACGATCTTGGCCGAGAAGGTGTTCCACGTTTCACCTTTTTGTGATGTGCAAGGCGAATACCGCTTCCGTTTCATGCGCACGCAGCACAAGGGCCAGGACCGCATCGTCGCGCGCGTGGACCATGGCGACGCCGATGGCCCCTTGATTGACACCAGTTGGAGCGGTGTGCTCGAGCCGGCCACATCCGCGGCCATGCACCGCGTGATGTGGCGCTTTCCCTTGCTCACGTTTGGCGTGGTGGCCCGTATCCACTGGCACGCGCTTTTGTTGTGGCTGAAAAAAGTACCCTTCTGGCGCAAGCCCGAACCGCCCCGTGATTTTGTGACCCGATGAACATTGGACCCCACCGGATGCCACCCACCATGAAAACCGCCGACACCGCCCAGACCATGGGTTACAGTGCCACCACCATTTCGCACGGCAGCTTGCCCAAAGCGGCTGTGCGTTTGCTGCGTTTGTTGACCCGCCTGAAAATCGGCACGCTCACGGTGCACGCACCCGACGGCAACAACCAGGTCTTTGGCACCCATGAAGCGCCGTTTGCGGCCCTGCACATCCACCGCTGGGACATGTGTGCCCAGGTCCTCAAATCGGGCGACATCGGTTTTGCCGAGGCCTACATGGCGGGCGACTGGACCACGCCCGATTTGGCCGCATTGCTGCGCTTGACCATTGCCAACCGTGAACAGATCGAGAGTGCGATTTATGGCCATTGGCTGGGGCGTTTGTTCTACCGGGTCAAGCATTTGCTCAACCGCAACAACCGAAGCAACAGCCGTAAAAACATCCACGCCCATTACGACTTGGGCAATGCCTTTTATGAGCTGTGGCTCGATGGCACGATGAATTACTCGTCGGCGTGGTTCAACGGCGACCACACCCAAGACATGGCACAGGCCCAAAAAGCCAAGGTGCGCCGTGCCTTGCGCATGGTGAACGCCAAGCCAGGCGACCGCGTGCTGGAGATCGGCTGCGGCTGGGGCGCTTTGGCCGAGGCCGCCACCACCGAGTTTGGTGCACACATCACGGGCGTGACCTTGTCCACCGAGCAGCTGGCCTTTGCCAACGCCCGCATGCAATCCTTGGGTGTGCCACAGCGCGCGGATTTGCGGTTGCAGGACTACCGCGACATCCACGATGGCCCTTACGACGCGGTGTGCTCGATTGAGATGATCGAGGCGGTGGGGCAGGCATATTGGCCCACCTATTTCCAGACCATCAGCCGCATGCTCAAACCCGGTGGTCGCGCGTGCGTGCAGAGCATCACCATTGACGACCGCTTTTTTGAGCGCTATTTGCAATCGACCGATTTCATCCAGCAGTACATATTTCCGGGTGGCTGTTTGCCAAGCCCCAGCGAGTTCCGCCGACAAGCGCAAGCGGCCGGGCTGCAGGTGGTGGACGAGCTGAACTTCGGTCCCGACTATGCCGAGACGCTGCGCCGTTGGCGCGAGGCCTTCATGGCGCAACTGGACACCGTGCGCACGCTGAAATTTGACGACCGATTCATTCGGCTGTGGTCCTTTTACCTCGCGTACTGTGAAGCGGCTTTCGACGAAGCCAACATCGACGTCATCCAATTCACCTTGGCCAAACCGGCCTGATGCCCATGGGCCACTTGCTCCATAACATCCGCGCACCGCGCTTGCACCCATGGGGCGTGCAGGTGCTGGCTTGTGCGCTGTTCTTGGGGGCCCTGGCGTGTGAGGTGCGCGCGCAAAGCACGAGCGCGAGCAGCCCGAATGCGGCTTTTTCACGCCCCGAAGTGACCGGCTTGGCTGGCGTGGTGCCGACCGCACCCGTACGTTTGCGGGTCTGGGGTTTCGAGGTGTACGACGCCCGGTTGTGGACGCCTGTGGGTTTTCGCCACAGCGCTTACACGCAGTTTCCGTTTGCGCTGGAGTTGCAGTACTTGCGCAAACTCGAAGGTGCGGCCATTGCCAACCGCTCGATCGATGAGATGCGGCGTGTGGGTTCGTTCAGCGACGCCCAAGCGCAAAGTTGGCTGGGTGCCATGCGGGAGTTGTTTCCCAATGTGGCTGCTGGGGAACGCATCACGGGCGTGAACCTGCCAAGCGTGGGGACCGAGTTTTGGGTCAACGGGCAGCGCGTGGGCGTGGTGAAAGACCCGGCTTTTGCGCGTCTGTTTTTTGGCATCTGGCTGGATGAGCGCACGTCCGAACCCAAAATGCGTGCCCAGTTGCTGCAAGGTTTGCAGCCATGAGCGCTGCGGCCCATTCAGACCCGGCGACTTTGCCGAGCCAGGCCTCGGCGGCTTATGGCTTGCTGGGTTTGCCGCTGGCCTTTGTGGCCTTGCCGGTCTACGTGCATTTGCCCAATGTGTACGCCCAGCATTACGGCGTGACCCTGGCCGCGTTGGGCGGGGTGCTCTTGCTCAGCCGCAGCATTGACGCGGTGGTGGACCCTTGGCTTGGGCGATGGGGCGACAAGTTGTACCGCCATTCGTGGCGGGCTGTTGGGTTGGCCGCGATGCTGCTGGCCTTGGCCGTGGCGCTGGGTTTTGCAGCCTTGTTTTTTCCGCCCGCGGCAGCCCTGTCACCCACGGGTTTGTTGGTGTGGGTGGGGGCAGCACTCACGCTCAGCCACCTGGCCTACAGTGGGCTGGGCATCTTGCACCAAGCCTGGGCAGCCCGGCAAGGCGGTGGGGGCATGGCGCAAAGCCGTTGGGTGGCTTGGCGTGAAGGCTTTTCGCTGGTGGGGGTGCTGCTGGCGTCTGCTTTGCCCGCGCTGTGGGGTTGGGGTCTGACGACGGCCTTGCTGGTGCTCATGCTGGCGTTGGGCTTGTTCTCTTGGCAGCGGGTTGCACGCAGCGCCTGGGCATCGACCGTCCCGGTGGCCCCCGGTCATGCGGTGGGCAGCCTTTGGCAGCCGTGGCAACACGCGGGCTTTCGCCGCTTGTTGCTGGTGTTCATGCTCAACGGCCTGGCCAGCGCCGTGCCCGCCACGCTGGTGCTGTTTTTTGTGCAAGACCTGCTGCAAGCGCCCAAGGCCATGGAGCCTTTGTTTCTGGGTTTGTATTTCGCCGCGGGAGCGCTGTCGTTTCCGCTCTGGCTCAAAGTGATGGACCGCATCGGTTTGCTGCGCACTTGGGCCAGTGGCATGGCTTTGTCGGTGTTGGCCTTTGTCAGTGTGGTCACGCTGGGCGCGGGGGATACCACGGGCTTTTTGGTGGTGTGTGCCTTGTCGGGCATGGCCTTGGGCGCGGACCTCACCGTGCCTGGGGCCCTGCTCAACCAGCTGATTGACCGCTGTGGCGAGCGCGGACGCACAGACGGCGCGTTCATGGGATGGTGGAATTTGGCCACCAAACTCAATCTGGCTTTGGCCGCTGGGCTGTCGCTGCCACTGCTTGGCTTGTGGGGTTATGCCCCAGGCCAGCAAGGTGCCGATGCCGTACTGGCGCTGGGCTTGGCCTATGGCCTGCTGCCTTGTGTGCTCAAGCTTTTGGCCGGACTGGCTTTGTATGCAGGCTTGATGCGTCGCCCCGATTTGATTTCGGGCCCCGATACAGCCCACCCTTCGGCTTGACGCCGCTTTGAACCGACACAACGAAAGCCCCACCATGCGCCAGCCAAGCAGCCTCATCCATCGCCGTACCGCCTTGACCCGCCTGGCCGTTTTGCCTGTGGCCGTGGTCACACCTTTTCTGGCCAGTTGCGCTGGCCCCCAGGTGCAAAACTATGCACAAGAAAAACCGCTGTTGGATTTGCGCACTTATTTCAGCGGCACCATCGACGCTTGGGGCGTGTTCACCGACCGCAGTGGCCAGGTGGTTAAACGCTTCACCGTGGTCATGGACTGCAGTTGGAATGGCGACGAAGGCGTGTTGGACGAGGCCTTTGTGTACTCGGACGGCACACAGCAGCGCCGCGTCTGGAAGCTCAAGGCGGGGCCGAACGGCACTTACACGGGCCGCGCCGACGATGTGGTGGGCGAGGCCACGGGCCAGGTCAGCGGCAACGCTTTCCGCTGGGGCTACACCCTGGCTTTGCCCGTCGATGGCCGGGTCTGGCACGTCGACTTTGACGACTGGATGTACCTGATGGACGAGCGTGTCATGCTCAACAAAGCCACCATGAGCAAATGGGGCGTGAAGCTGGGCGAGGTCACCTTGTCTTTCACGCGCCGCACGCCTTTGGCGGCCAAGCCGGGTTGATGCGCATGAGTTTGAACAAGCAGATCCGAGACTGGCATGGTCGCCGTGTTTGGCTGGTGGGCGCTTCGACCGGGATTGGCCTGGCCTGTGCGCAGGCGCTGCGTGCGGCGGGTGCCCAAGTGGTGGTCTCAGCCCGCAACCCTCAAAGCGTGGTGCAATGGGCCGCGCAAGATGCGGGCGTGCAGTGGCGCGCGCTCGATGTGTGTGACGGACCCCAAGTGCAGGCCACGGCCCAAGCCTTGCTGGCCGAAGGCCCGCTCGACATGGTGATTTATGCCGCAGGTTACTACCAAGCGCAACGCGCCCATGCCATGGATTTGGCAGAGATGCTGCAGCACGACAAAGTCAATTACCAAGGGGCCTTGCAGGTCATCCATGCCGTCTTGCCCGGCCTGCTTGCGCAAGGCCATGGGCACATCAGTTTGCTCAGCAGTGTGGCGGGTTGGCGGGGTTTGCCCAATGGCTTGGCCTACGGCCCGACCAAGGCCGCGCTCACCCACTTGGCCGAGACGCTTTACTTGGACTTGCAAGACCAGGGCATTGGCGTGAGTGTGGTCAACCCCGGTTTTGTGGCCACGCCGCTGACCGCGAACAACCAGTTCAGCATGCCCGCCTTGATCAGCCCCGAAGAAGCCGCGCGCGAGATGCTCAAGGGCTGGGCCAAAGGCCAGTTTGACATCCATTTTCCCAAGCGTTTCACGCTCTGGCTCAAAATGTTGCGCGTGCTGCCCTACCGCGTGTATTTCCCCTTGGTGCGCCGGTTCACGGGGCTTTAAGTCCGCATTGAAAGCCGATCATGGACACACGACAAGCCACACACAACCTGGCCACGTTTTTTCAAACCCTGTCGCCGCAAAGCGTGGCGCAGTTGCATACGGTCTATGACGCGCAAGCCACGTTCAAGGACCCGTTCAACGAAGTGCAGGGCCTGCCTGAGATCGAACGGATTTTTCGGCACATGTACGTGGCGCTGGACCAACCGCACTTTGTTGTGACCGCTCAGGTGGTGGACGGCTCACAGGCCTTCTTGACATGGGAGTTCCGCTTTCGCTTCAAGCGTTTTGACACCACCACCCCGCAAGCGGTGCGTGGCGCCAGCCATGTGGCGTTCAACGCACAGGGCTTGGTGACGATGCACCGTGACTATTGGGATGCGGCGGAAGAGCTGTACGAGAAACTGCCGGTGCTGGGCGGTGTGATGCGTTGGCTGAAAAAACGCGCCAACACCTGAGTGCGCGCAAGCGCTGCCCAATGTCAGCTGGGCAAGCTGTCAACGAAGCTCGGCCGCTGAGCCAATTTGTCGTACAGCTTGTGCAGATTCGGGTAAGGCGTGCGCCAGTCGATTTGCGGGAAGCGGAAATCCAAATAACCGACAGCGCAGCCGACGGCAATGTCCGACAAACTCAGGTGGACGCCTGAGCAAAACGGTTTGTCGGCCAGGCCATGGCTCATGGCGCCCAAGGCGTGCTGAATTTTGTCCAGTTGGCGGTCGATCCAGGCTTGGCTGCGTTGGCTGTCTTGGCGCTCGGTCCAGACGGCTTCCATCCGGGCCAGCAAGGCGGCGTCAAGCAGGCCATCGGCCAAAGCCTCCCATGTTTTGACTTCGGCACGTTCACGCCCGGCCGTTGGAATCAGCTTGCCCACAGGTGACAAGGTGTCCAGGTACTCCACAATCACGCGCGAATCGAACACGGCTTCACCGCCCTCCATCACCAAGCAGGGCACCTTGCCCAAAGGGTTGGTGCTGTGGATGGTGGTTTGAGCCGACCACACGTCTTCTGTGACGAACTGGTAGTCCAGCTTTTTCTCGGCCATGACGATGCGCACCTTGCGAACATAGGGACTGGTGACGGAGCCGATGAGTTTCATAGAAGAGGGGTCATGCCAACGAAAGATGGCCGATTCTAGGTGAAACAGGGTGCGCGCCTGGGCCTGATGACCCATTTGGGGCCGCGACTGAGGGCCATGTGTCGGGAATTACAATCAAAGCATGAATTTCACCCCTATTGCCGCTCTTTCGCCGCTGGATGGCCGTTACGCCAGCAAACTCGATGCCTTGCGTCCGCTCATGAGCGAGCTGGGTTACATGCACCGCCGTGTGCAGGTTGAAATCGCTTGGTTCATCGCTTTGTCCGATGCCGGTTTCGACGAGTTCAAGCCCCTCACACCCGGTGCACGCAGTTACCTGACGGGCTTGGTCAAGCACTTTTCTGAAGCCGACGCCTTGGCCATCAAAGCCTTCGAGAAGACCACCAACCACGACGTCAAGGCGGTGGAGTATTGGATCAAATCCAAATTCAAGGACCGGCCCGAGTTGGAAAAAGCGGCCGAGTTCGTGCACTTTGCCTGCACCAGTGAAGACATCAACAACACCAGCCACGCTTTGCAACTCAAGGGCGCGCGAGCACAGGTGATCTTGCCGGGGCTGGATGGCCTGATCGCCAAATTGCGCGAAATGGCACACCAATTTGCCGAAGTGCCCATGCTCAGCCGCACCCACGGCCAAACAGCCAGCCCCACCACGGTGGGCAAGGAGATGGCCAACGTGGTGATGCGCCTGAACAGTTGCCGCACCAAAATCGCGGCGGTACAGCTGATGGGCAAGATGAATGGCGCTGTAGGCAATTACAACGCCCACCTGTCGGCATGGCCAGACTTTGATTGGGAAGCCTTTGCTCGCCAAGTGGTCGAGACGCCGGAGATCAGCGACACCCAGTCTGCCCATTGGGGCTTGGGCCTCACGTTCCAGCCTTACAGCATCCAGATCGAACCGCACGACTACATGGCCGAGCTGTTTGACGCTGTGGCGCGCACCAACACCGTGCTGATTGACCTCGCGCGCGACATCTGGGGTTATGTGAGCCTGGGGTACTTCAAACAGCGCCTCAAAGTGGGCGAGATCGGCTCCTCCACCATGCCGCACAAAGTCAACCCCATTGACTTTGAAAACGCCGAAGGCAATCTGGGCTTGGCCAATGCCGTGCTCAAGCACCTCTCTGAAAAGCTGCCCATCAGCCGTTGGCAGCGCGACCTGACGGATTCGACCGTGCTGCGCAACATGGGTGTGGGCCTGGGTTACACCACCTTGGCCTATGCCTCGCTCATGACGGGTTTGAACAAACTGGAGCTCAACGAAGAAGCGCTGGCTGACGATTTGAATGCCGCTTGGGAAGTGCTCGCCGAGCCCATCCAGACGGTGATGCGCCGCTATGGCGTGCAAGGTGCCTACGAAAAGCTCAAAGAGGTGACACGCGGCAAGACCGTCACGGCGGCCGATCTGCATGGCCTGATTCAGGCCTTGGAGATCCCCCAAGCCGACAAGGACCGTCTGCTGGCCATGACGCCGGGCAGCTACATCGGCCAAGCCGCTGAGTTGGCACGTCGGGTCTGAACCATGGCCCTCAAATCCACCATCTACAAAGCCAACCTGTCGATTGCCGACATCGACCACAGCTATTACGAAGACCACCAGCTCACGCTGGCACGCCACCCCAGCGAGACCGACGAGCGCATGATGATCCGTCTGCTGGCGCTGGCCATCAATGCCTACAAGCTGCAAGCCGTTTGCCACGGTGACGGCAAACTGGCTTTTGGTGCCGGTTTGTCAGACCCGGACGATCCGGACTGCAGCCTGCGCGATTTCACCGGCCAAACGCGCATGTGGATCGAAGTCGGCCAGCCCGAAGACAAACCGATCATGAAGGCTTGTCAAAAGGCCGATGAGGTTTTGTTGTATTGCTTCAACCACGCGGCCGAAGTTTGGTGGAAAGGCATCGAGACCAAACTCACGCGCTTGGACAAACTGCAGGTCTGGCGTGTTCCGACCGAGGGCTCGCAAGAGTTGGCCCAATTGGCCGAGCGCAGCATGCAGCTGCAAGCCACCGTTCAAGAAGGCAGCGTGACCTTCAGCAGCGACAAGGGCAGCGTGCACATCGAGCTGCTGCGCTGGAAGTGACGCATTAATCCGCTGGTTTCAGGTCGAGCGCCGTTTGCGCCTCGGCCGCCGCACGCGCCCAGTGACGGTCTTCGGCGGCACGTTCAGCGTATTTGTTGAAACGCCAGGATGTGCCGTCCGCGGTGATGCGCTGCCAGATGCCGCGCTTCTCACCCGGTGTCATCTCGATCCACAGCTGCACCTCTTCAAAACTGCGTCCGCAGCCTTTGCACACTTCATCGCCTTGGCTGGTGGAGCAAATGGCGATGCAAGGCGTGTCTGGCGTGCTGGCGTACCAGTCCTGCCAAGCTTCGGCAGCGGCCAAGGGCAAGGTGAATTCGTCCGCCAAATCTTGTTTGTAATAAACCATCAAGGCATACACCTCTGCCAGTGCCCGCAACTCGCGCGGCAAGGTGACCCCGTCAGGCGATGGGTTTTTCGTGCGCCAATGGTTGATGGCGGCCTCGATGTCGGTGATGTGGATGCCGGCCATGTGCTGATTTAAAAAGGGAGCGCGATCATAGCGCCATCCTGCGAGCCAATTCAACGCTCCGCCTGCATGGCCCTGATTTGTGCTTGAGCCTGTCGCAAGCGGCTGTCCACAATCGATGCCTCGATGTGGTCACCCGCTTGAAGCCGGTTGTTGCGCGCCCAATCTTGCGCTGCACGGAAACGGTCCACTGCGCCCGGCCAGTCCAAGCGGGCCATCTGGGCTTCGCCTTCGGCACGCAGCGAAGGCAGCGCCTGCCCTTGCAGGGCCAGCATGCTGGCCAGAGTGTTCCAAGTTTGCGCGTCGTTGGGCGCTTGCGTGACCTGCTGGCGCAGTTGCTGGGTGATGGCGCTGCGTGCAGGGTGTGGCGGCAAGCGCAGCAAGGCCTCGGCGGTGGTCAACAGCTCTGGGCGTTGCAGGGCTTGGCCGTTGGTACTCTCCAGCAGGTGCAGCACCAATTCAAAGCGTTCTTGGCGCAGCGCCACTTCGGCATGCAGCAAATTGATCAAGCGCTTGGCTTCAGGGCTTGGGGTCGTCAAGGCCCGCAGACTTTGCAATGCGCGCTCGGCAGCGGCGCCGTTTCTCAGTTGCAAATGCGCCAAGGTGGCGGCGTACAAGGCACCCGCTTTTTGGGCAAGCGTGGCTTGTTCCGATGTGGTTTTGCTGTCTTGCGTCCAAGCCTTCAGGGCCTCCACATCCTGGTTGGACATCACTTTGGCTCGCGCGGCCAGCATGGCTTGAACCATGTCACCCTGGGTGCGTGCATTCGGCGCTTTCAGCTGCAGGCGCGCTTGCATGTCGGCGATGCGCTCTGTGGTCAAGGGGTGGCTGCGCAAATAGGGGTAGGCACCGTTGTCGTTCACGCCTGCGGACTGCTGCAGTTTGTTGAACATGCCGACAAAACCCTGCGGGTCATAGCCGGCGTCGCTCAAAACGCCAAAACCCACGCGGTCGGCTTCACGCTCCATATCCCGCGAATAGCTCAGCTGAGATTGAAGGGCCGCCGCCTGTCCTCCCACGATCAAGCCTTGAGCGGCTTGCGGGTTTTTGCTCACGGCAATGGCGCCCAAAATCATCGAACCAATCACCCATGGTGTCATCTTCGACTGCTCGTCTATGGCGCGTGCGATGTGCCGCTGCGTGACGTGGCTTAACTCGTGTGCCAACACCGAGGCCAACTCATCGTTGGAGCCAACCACCGCGATCAAACCCAAATGCACACCCAAATAACCACCGGGCAAGGCAAACGCATTCACTGACCGATCACGTCCGAGCAAAATGCGCCAGGCAAATCGCTCTTGCAACTCGGGCGACAGTTCACCGCGCGCTGCGGCGGCTTTGACCAGCGGCGCCCACAGACGCTGGATGTATTCGTCCAGTACCGGGTCTTCCAGATAGTCCGGATCGCGGTAAAGCTCGCGTGCGATGCGGTCGCCCAATTGGCGCTCGCCTCCCAGCGAAATGCCCTCGCTGTTGCCCAAAGAGGGCAAGGTGTTGGTTTGGGTCCAGGCCGGCTGCATGCACAGCATGCCCACGAGTACAGCCAGCAGCCCGTTGGAGGTGCGAAAGAAGGGTTTGAATGTCTTGGTTTTCATGAGAGGGGGTGAGTGCAAGGGGCCGCCATTTCCCCCGGTGTTGGCCGTATGATGCGCCATTCTTGCCCACCTTTTGTAACTGGTTTTAACCACCTCCGCCATGACCCAGCCGACCGATGCATTGACCCACTTTGACGCCCAAGGCCAAGCCCATATGGTGGACGTGGGTGGAAAATCCAGTACCCGCCGAGTCGCTGTCGCGACGGGGCGCATCCAGATGCAGCCTGAAACCCTGGCGTTGGTCACTTCCGGCACCGCCAAAAAAGGCGATGTGCTGGGCATCGCCCGCATCGCCGGCATCATGGGCGCCAAGAAAACCAGCGAACTGATCCCCTTGTGTCACCCGATTGGCCTGACCCGTGTGGCGGTTGAATTTGAGGTGCTGCCTGGCGACAACGCGGTGGTCTGCACGGCAACCGCCGAAACCATCGGCCAAACCGGCGTGGAAATGGAAGCCCTGACCGCGGTGAATGTCGCCCTGCTCACCATCTACGACATGTGCAAAGCGGTGGACCGCGGCATGACCATGAACGGCGTGACCTTGCTGGAAAAGCACGGGGGCAAGAGTGGGAGCTTTGTGGCGGGCAAGTAGGCGCTCACAAATCAACGGACGAGTCCAGCTCAGGTTGAGGCGATCTCCCCTGGCGGTCCCACCAGGGCGCACAGCAGCCGGTCAGTGGCTGAGTTGACCCCTCCAAAAGCAGCCCTTGTTGACCGGTTGGGTCTTCAATCAACCAATGCGCATTGGCCATGGACACCGAATAAATAAAGTGGCGTCAGAAAATTGCATTAAGAAAAAAAGATGGATTACATTAAATTAATGTACCAGGGCTATTTTCGGGTCAAAAAACTTTTTAAATTATTTTAAATTTGGCTTTCGAAATAATCAATTCAATATTTTTATTTATTGTTAAAATGAAGGTGTGTGATCACCAGATTAATGGAATTATCCGTGCCGAAATTTTTATTTTTTGTTTTTACCATCGCGGTACTCAGTGGTTGTGGTGGTGGAGGTGGCGCAAACAGCACCGTCGAATTCAAGAGCTTGCCTCAATCGCTTTCAGTGACGGAGTAATTCATGTTTTTCCGAATATTTAAAACCAAAATTTCATTTGGTATTTTGTGTGCCGCGCTATCCGTTGCGGCCGTATCGCTCACCGACGAGCAATCAGACGAGCAAAACCAAAGAACGGTCAAATTTTACGGGGACTATTCAGCGGACGCTTTGACGCTCCCTGATCAGCTGGTGTGTGTTTTAAACCAGTTGTGGAAAAGTGAATTCGTCGATCAAGGCAATGTGCATGTCAAGGTTAATGAGAAAAAGTGTTTTGGAACAGGTGAAGGCGATGAAGAAATCACCGCGATTGTCAACTTGAGCATCGATCCGGTCACGGGTGACACCATCGGTAAAGTTTGGTATGACGATCAAAACTCGACGGCATTCAATGGCAATGATGGCATTGTTTACATCAAAGGGGTTGTTTCTGCCGCACCCACGCCTTCAGAACCTTACGGACGGTTTGACATTTCTGTTGTTGAACAGCTGAATAACGGCGGAGCTTATACCGTTGACGGCGATCGCTTATCGACCATGCGCATCATTGCATCGGGTCATGTTTTCAAATTCGTTGGTCAGTCGCGGGACATGACATCGATGCCCTCTGCCCCCCCACTCTTTGATTCTTTCAATACCTTTTCATCGTTCGCCGATCGCAACGCTCGACGCGCTGCATACAACAGCAACGGCACCAACACGGTCATCAGCTACGACAATTCTGAAATATGTTTTGAAACAGGATCCATAAAGGACTGTTACTCTACCGATGACAGCACCGCGACCCAGACAGTTGGCGCTTACGGCTTGTACGACACAGCGGGCAAAAAAGTCTTCGCCCAAGTTATCACCCCCAATCAATTGATGATCGGTGGAACTTCATACCTGATGCCATACGGTTTTGGCGGTCCAATCATGACCAGCCTCCATGGCTCTTCATCAACTGGGCCGGGTTTAGTGACGAGTTCCACTTCTGCCACACTGAATGGTTCTCCCATCAAAGTTGCGTGGTTGGCGCGCTTTCTACAATACAACACCCCGGGTTCATCTGGTTTAGCGATGGATGCCGATACGCGTCTGTTGCTCGATCCTAACGTTGCCGGCGTTTTGATCGACATCCGTAACGAAATTGGACCATTACCTCAAGCTGCATTGAGCTTTCCCGTCAGAGCAAGAGCCGGAAAAATCCTTTGACCGTCGGCTTCAATCCATTGGGCAGTCGGATGCGTCGGTCAGTCACAATCCCCCAGCGTTTGAGCCGATCATGGTTCAACCCTTGACTGGGGACCCATTTCAAAATTGGCGAGTGCGGTGGGGTCGGCAGTTGGTGAAACTCGGCCCAATATCGGCATGGAGCGAAGGCATCGCCAAACTCAAATGACGACGTACACTGCCGCCAGCGGGCAACAAATCTTGCCCACCCCAACACACAGCATCAGGCCAAGTGGTGGCATGCCCTTGGAAATCACATGAAACCCTTGAAAACAATCCTGAGAATATTGAAAGCTGTATGGAGCGGCTCAGCCCGATTGCACTTCTCGCAATACGGTGAAGACATATTGCTGCACAAACGTTTTCGCAAGCCCAGCACGGGCCATTTTTATGTCGACATTGGGGCGCACCATCCGTACCACTTGTCGAACACCGCTTACCTTTGGAGTTTGGGCTGGTCTGGCGTCAACGTCGATGCCAGCCAAGCTGTGATCGATGCCTTCAAGTCCGCAAGACCCGATGATCTGAACATTCAGGCGGCCATCGTCAGTGAAGCCATGTCTTTAAGTTCATCCACCATCGCCTTTTACAGCGACAAAGCGATCGATAACTGCGCAACCTGTGATCCAGTCATCGCTCAAGAAAGGGGTTTGACGAATGTGACGGTTGTTCCGTGCCTGACCCTGAGAGAGATTGTTGAACGGGCAAACACCCGCTTGACTGGGAAATTCGGGCTCTTGAACATCGACATTGAGGGCTTGGATGATGAGGTGATCCAAAGCATGGACACATGGTTACAAAAGCCACAGATCGTCATGATTGAAATTTATGGTGAGGCCATACCTGATCTCTTGACCACAAGGACCTATCGACTGCTGACGGAAAGCGGCTATCTGTTCACTGAGCGATTTGGGCATACCGCGGTATTCGAGCTCAGGGCAAAGGAGACCCTTCAAGTCACTTGAAGAAAAGGGCTTGCGGTCACTCGCATGACCGCACCGGACAAAGCCGCAGATGGTGTGCTGGGCCGGGTCAACGGTCGGTTCAAAGCAGATGGGCCCAAGCTGTTGCCGGTGGTCGGTTGACACCTCAGTGTTCAGACCGTGCGGGCAACACCTGGTTTTCTGATCTGTGGACATGTCCGGGCAGTGGCTCGGATGGGAAAGCGGCGAGCCACCGGGCGGTATGCAGGTCCACCAAATCTTGTCGGCCCAGCCTGTGTGCGCTCAAGATCAATGGACGCACCACTTTGGGCTCGGGGGAGTAGTGCAGCAGTGCTTGGCTGGTGGCCAGCACCCATTCTGCATTTTCCGGGGTGATGCGCGTGGTGGTCAGTTCGGCAAAGTTGGCCGCCTGTTGGAAGAACCAACTGCTGCGAGCCGCTGCCAATGGGTCGTCACGCCACACGGCCCAGCGCTGTGCGGCGGGCATATAAATTTGACGAGCACGGACGTAATCAGCGGCCACCATGCCAACGATCACCAGCAGCAAGCAGCCCACCAGTTTCCGGGCATGTGAGCCGTCAGAGCCGAGACTTGCGCTGGGGAGCAGCAATGCCCCACACAGCAGCACGGCCATCTGGAACGGGCCGTACCAAAGGGGAAACTCCAGCAGACTGTGCATGCCGATCACAGCCAGTACCGACCAAGCCAGTTGCGGCGTGGGCGATGAACTCCGCCAAGGCCGTGCCCTGACCAGTGCGGCCAGCAACGCCAGACCGCCTACGGCGGTGATCGGGATGCCCACAGAGAATGCCAGATGCAAAGGCAGGTTGTGGGCATTGCCCAGAATGTCACAGAAACGTTTTTCTGGAGCGCCGTCGTAAGGCGTGATGTAGTGGGCATATTTGAGTTCGCCCCAGCCCCAGCCGCCCCAAGGTTTTTGACCGATCAGCTCCAGCACGTTGGCCCACAGCACGCCACGGCTTGCGCAGCCTTCGTTGTGGCCCATGCGGGTCAGCGCGTCAACCACGTCTTGCCCAGACAGCCAACTCAGGCTCCAGGGCAGAAACCCATTGGCCAGCCCGTAGGCGGCCAAGACGCCCAAGCCCCAACGGGCAGAAACTCGGCGGGTTTGCAGCCGAGAGCGGTAGGCCCAAAACACCGCCAAGCCCCCCACCAACAGCATGTGCAACAAACCGGTGCGCGACGCCGTGGCGGCATTGCCAAGGGCCAAAAGGGCGAGCATCCACAGCGCGTGTCGGGTTCTGAGCCCATGGGCTTGCCACCACAGCACGGACAAGACGCCGATGGCCAGCAAGGTGGCCAGGTGGTTACGTTGGCGCAAGTTGGCGTTTGCTTCGCCTAGAGCCGTCACATGCAGCCAGGGGCTGAAGAATTCAGAGGCACCAAAGTATTGCAGGAGTCCCATGGCGCTGCTCATCAGGGCCGCCACGGACCACGCCCGCGCGATGTCCACGGCTTGCAGGCCATGCCCAAAGACCAGGAGCAAGCCCATACAACCCGCACTGATGAGCCAGGGCACCGTGTTGGCTTGGGGCCCAGGTGACCAGGGTGCGATCCATGGCAACACCATCCACAGTCCCCACAACAGGCTTGGCAGAACGCTTGGGTTTTTCAGGGCGGTGCGCGGTGCGGGAGCGCTCAACATCGGCTCACCTCCAAGAAAAACGCCCTGGGTTGAGCAGGGCGTTGTCAGGGAAGAACAAGCTCAGGACGCCTTGCACGAAGAGGGCAGGTACTTCACCGCCAAACCATTGTTAGCCGATGGACCGCACCGCCAGTCTGCAATGGTTTTGCCACCGTCTGTGCTGCCGTTGATCGGTGTATTACCGGCTTGCAGTGGGGTCAAGGCGATGGCGTTGGCCGAAGCGCTGGTGCTGCCACGCAGCGCTTCATGGTTGCCCACCACCGTGATCACCCCGTTGCCATCCACGGTGACGCGGGTCACGTACTTGCTGGTCTGGCTGTCGCAGACTTGGGGCAAAGCCCCAGACACATTGGCGTCGGCGGAGGAGCTGATGGCTTCATTGACGGCCGTTTTGCAAGCATTCGCCGCCAAAAGCATTTCGGACACTTTGGCCCGGATGGCGTAATCTTGGTAGGCGGGCAGGGCCAGTGCGCCCAAAATGCCAATGACCGCGATCACGATCATCAGCTCGATCAGTGTCAAACCTTTTTGTTGGCGAGGCATGGTTCTGTCTCCTGTTGCAGGGCATCCGATGGTAAATGATGTGCCAAAAAATGCCTACTTTAGGATCAAACGGCTGCGTCTTCGGCGGAGGAAGTGCGACGGGCCATGATCACTTTGCCCAGGGCCAAGACCAGCAAAGCGCCTGCAATACCCAAGCCGTAGCCCCAAGCTTTGTCCTGTGGCAGGTAAGCCACCAAACCCGGGTCGGTTTGGATCATGGTGCCGGCGATCCAGCCCAGCAGCATACCGCCAGCGGTGATGATGATTGGGAAACGGTCCATCAATTTCAGCACCAACTGGCTGCCCCAGACGATGATGGGAATGCTGACCAACAAGCCAAAAATGACCAGAGGCATTTGGTGATCGGCATTGCCCGAGGTTTGGGCGGCACCGGCGATGGCGATCACGTTGTCCACGCTCATGACCAAGTCGGCAATGATGACGGTTTTGACTGCGCCCCAAAGCTTGTCGCTGCCCTGGATGTTGCTGTGGTCGTCGTCTTCATCGGGGGTGAGGAGTTTCACGCCAATCCAGATGAGCAAAAGCGCTCCGACGAACTTGAGGAAGGGAATGGCCAGCAAGGTGAGCGCAAAGAAGATCAAGATGACGCGCAACACGATGGCGCCGGCCGTACCCCACATGATGCCTTTGGTGCGTTGGTGATCGGGCAACTGGCGGCAGGCCAACGCAATCACCACGGCGTTGTCACCACCGAGCAAGATGTCGATCATGATGATCTGGCCGACAGCAAACCAGAAATGAGGGGTCAGAAATTCTTCCACGGTGTTCCTTTGACGCCGACACGGGATCGACGAATTGAGCGGGCAAAAAACGAAAAGCCGGATTGTCCCGCAGGACATCCGGCTTGGCTATTGTGGCAAACCACAGCCTCATTCAGGGGTCGGGTTCTAACCCGAGGGAAAACCCTGATTATTTCAACTGCGCCTTGAGCAATTTGCCCAGCTCAGACGGGTTGCGTGTGACGATGAAGCCGCACTCTTCCATGATGGCCAGTTTGGCATCGGCGGTGTCGGCACCGCCCGAGATCAAAGCACCCGCATGGCCCATGCGCTTGCCAGGAGGGGCGGTCACACCGGCGATGAAACCGACCACAGGCTTTTTCATGTTGGCCTTGCACCACTGGGCGGCTTCGGCTTCGTCTGGACCGCCGATTTCACCGATCATGATGACGGCGTCGGTGTCGGGATCGTCGTTGAAGGCCTTCATCACGTCGATGTGCTTCAAACCGTTGATCGGGTCGCCACCGATACCGACGGCGCTGGATTGGCCCAGGCCCACTTCGGTCAGCATCGCCACGGCTTCATAGGTCAAGGTGCCCGAGCGGGACACCACGCCAATGCGGCCTTTGCGGTGGATGTGACCGGGCATGATGCCGATCTTGATTTCGTCAGGCGTGATCAAACCAGGGCAGTTAGGGCCGAGCAGCAGCGTGCGCTTGCCGCCAGCGGCTTCCTTGGCCTTCATTTTGTTGCGCACTTCGAGCATGTCACGCACTGGAATGCCTTCGGTGATGCAGATGGCCAGATCCAAGTCGGCTTCAACAGCTTCCCAGATGGCAGCAGCAGCGCCTGCTGGGGGCACGTAGATCACGGACACGGTCGCGCCGGTTTGCGTGGCGGCTTCCTTGACGGATGCGTAGATCGGGATGTTGAAGATGGACTCGCCCGCCTTCTTGGGGTTCACACCCGCAACGAAGCAGTTCTTGCCGTTCGCGTACTCCTGGCACTTCTCAGTGTGGAATTGACCGGTTTTTCCGGTGATGCCTTGGGTGATGACTTTGGTGTCTTTGTTGATGTAGATGGACATGTTTGTTCCTAATCAGTTGCGAACGGTGCTTTCAACACCGTCCAGCAAAGTCATTACTTAACGGCTGCGACGATGGCGGTCGCGGCTTCGGCCATGGTGTCGGCAGAGATGATCGGCAGACCGGATTCGGCCAGCATCTTCTTGCCCAGCTCGTCGTTGGTACCCTTCATGCGCACGACCAGTGGCACGGACAGGTTCACGGCCTTGCAGGCGGTGATCACGCCCGTGGCGATGGTGTCGCACTTCATGATGCCGCCAAAGATGTTGACCAGAATGCCTTTGACATTCTTGTTGGCCAGCATGATCTTGAAGGCTTCGGTGACTTTCTCAGCGGTGGCGCCGCCGCCCACGTCCAAGAAGTTGGCAGGCTCGCCGCCGAACAACTTGATGGTGTCCATGGTGGCCATGGCCAAGCCAGCGCCGTTGACCAAGCAACCGATGTTGCCGTCCAGAGAAATGTAGGCCAAGTCGAATTTGGAAGCCTCCACTTCCGCCGGATCTTCTTCGTCCAGATCGCGGTAAGCCACGATTTCGGGGTGACGGAACAAGGCGTTGGCGTCGAAGTTGAACTTCGCGTCCAGGGCCATGACGTTGCCTTTGCTGTCGCGGTTCAGGGGGTTGATCTCCACCAACGACGCGTCGGTGTCCATGTAGCACTGGTAGAGCTTTTTGAAGATGTCCACCGCTTGTGCGGTGGAGTCTGCGGGCATGCCGATGGCGTCAGAGATCTTTTTGGCTTGGGCATCGCCCAGACCGGTCAGGGGATCGATGAACTCGGTGATGATCTTCTCGGGGGTGCTGTGAGCCACTTCCTCGATGTCCATGCCGCCTTCGCTGGAAGCGATGAAAGCGATCTTTTGTGTGGCGCGGTCGGTGACCACGGACACGTAATACTCTTTGTGGATGTCAGCGCCGTCTTCAATATAAAGACGACGGACTTTTTGACCTTCAGGGCCGGTCTGGTGGGTCTTGAGCTGCATGCCCAGGATCTCGCCAGAGATGCGTTTCACGTCTTCGATGGTTTTGGCAACCTTGACGCCACCACCCTTGCCACGGCCACCGGCGTGGATCTGGGCCTTGACCACCCACACGGGGCCGCCGAGTTTTTGAGCGGCTTCAACCGCCTCTTGAACGGTGAATGCCGGGATGCCGCGGGGAACTGGCACGCCGAATTGACGCAAGATTTCCTTGCCTTGGTACTCGTGAATCTTCATGAGGTCTTCTCTCAGAGGGTGGAAGTTTGACCGGTCCGCCGGAGTACCTGGATGGAAATAGGCGGCTCCAGCAGGCTCGGGACACTGCAGCCTTGGACTGTATCATGCTGCAATGCACCAATCCTGAGCCCTGCGTCTTACATCGGCATGACGCAGAGGGCCCCATTTCTTGAGAAAGTACCACCCATGGCGAACATTTTTATTGACGGTGAAGCGGGCACCACAGGTCTGCAAATCCGCGAGCGTTTGGCGCTGATGCCGCAAGTTCAAGTGCTGAGCATTGACCCGGCGCGCCGCAAAGACCCTCAGGCCAAGCGCGAGCTGATGGGCATGGCCGACTTGGTGGTGTTGTGTCTGCACGACGATGCGGCCATCGAATCGGTGGCCATGGTGGACAGTTTGCCCGGCCGCAAGCCGCGCATTGTGGACGCTTCCACCGCCCACCGTTGCCATCCCGAGTGGGTGTTCGGCTTCCCTGAGTTGGCGGCAGATCAGGCGGCGGCTGTCCGTCAGGCGCAACGCGTGGCCAATCCGGGTTGTTATGCCACTGGGGCGATTGCCATCTTGCGGCCCTTGGTCGATGCCGGTCTGGTGCCGCGAGATTTCCCGGTGTGCCTGCCTTCGGTCAGCGGTTACTCTGGCGGTGGCCGCAGCATGATCGAAGATCACGAAGCGGGCCGAGCCCCTCTGTTTGAGGCCTATGCCTTGGGCCTCAAACACAAGCACATCCCTGAAATCATGCGCTACACCGGGCTGACCTGCCGCCCTTTGTTTGTGCCGGCGGTGGGCCATTTCCGTCAGGGCATGCTGGTTCAGTTGCCGCTGCATTTGGACACTTTGCCAGGAAAGCCGACGGGCGCTGACCTGCACGAGGCCTTGCGGGCCCACTACGCCCCCAGCCAAGCCGCAGGGGGGTGGGTCCGTGTGCTGCCTGCGACGGAAGACGCCAAACTCGACGCCACGGCGCTGAATGACACCAACCAGCTGGACATCCGGGTATTTGCCAACGAAGAGGCCCGTCATGCCGTGGTGATTGCGCGCCTGGACAATCTGGGCAAGGGAGCCAGCGGTGCGGCGGTTCAAAATATCCAATTGATGTTGGGTTTGTAAGGCGTCCCCACCCGCGTTTTTCAGCAGTCCTCGTCTGCGCCCTGCACCACTTTGCGCACCACCTCGGGGTTGAAGCCGCGGGTCATCAAGAACCGGATTTGCTTGGCCCGTGCGTTCGCGTCGGAGGCGCGCTCACCGAATTTCTTGCGCCAGACCTCGCGCGCGCGCTCGACCTCGGTGTCACGCAAATGGGCCATGGCCTCTGCCACGGCTTCGCCGGTGAGGCCTTTGGCGGCCAGCTCTTGCTGGACACGTGCCGCGCCCAGCTTGCCCGAGCGTCGGTGCACCACCGACTCGATGGCGCGGCCATCGTTGATGAAATCTCGCCCTTGCAACTCGTCCAGCGCTTTGGCCAATTCGCCGGGCACTTCTTCGTGTGGGGCCAGCTTGCGCTCCAGCTCGCTGCGGGAGTGTTCACGCTGGCTCAAAAGCCGCAGGGCGCGACCTTTGAGCGAGGGCTGAAAACCAGGCGTGTTCATGCGCAGTCTCCGGGTGTGGCTGTTTATTCGCCTTTGGGCACAGCAAGGGCTGATTCGAGCAAGCGGATGCCCAATGATTCGCGCACCTTGTTCTCGATTTCGCGGGCCAAAGCCGGGTTTTCGCGCAAAAATTCCCGAGCGTTGTCACGGCCTTGGCCGATTTTTTCGCCCTGGTAGGCGTACCAAGCGCCGGATTTGTCAACGATCTTGGCGGTCACGCCCATGTCGATGACCTCGCCTTCGCGGCTGATGCCTTCGCCAAACAAGATGTCAAACTCAGCCGTCTTGAAGGGCGGCGCCACTTTGTTCTTGACCACTTTGACTTTGGTCTCGTTGCCGATCGCGTCGTCGCCCTTCTTGATGGTGCCGGTGCGGCGGATATCGAGGCGCACAGAGGCGTAAAACTTGAGTGCGTTGCCACCGGTGGTGGTCTCGGGGCTGCCGAACATGACGCCGATCTTCATGCGGATTTGGTTGATGAAGATGACGGTGCAGTTGGTCTTTTTGATGGTGGCGGTCAGCTTGCGCAGGGCCTGGCTCATCAAACGCGCTTGCAGGCCGGGCAGGCTGTCGCCCATGTCGCCTTCAATTTCTGCCTTGGGCGTGAGGGCTGCCACCGAGTCGATCACGACCAAGTCCACCGCGCCGGAGCGCACCAGGCTGTCCACGATTTCCAGGGCCTGCTCGCCGGTGTCGGGCTGGCTGACCAGCAACTCTTGCAGGTTCACACCCAGGTTTTGGGCGTATTGCACGTCCAGCGCGTGCTCGGCGTCCACAAAGGCGCAGGTGCCGCCCAGACGCTGCATTTCGGAGATGACTTGCAAGGTGAGGGTGGTTTTGCCGGAAGACTCCGGGCCGTAGATCTCGATCACGCGGCCGCGGGGCAGACCGCCCACACCCAGCGCGATGTCCAGGCCCAAAGAGCCGGTCGAGACCACTTGGATGTCAGCGATCACTTCGCCTTCGCCCAGGCGCATGATGGTGCCTTTGCCGAATTGTTTTTCAATCTGGGCCAGGGCGGCTTGCAGGGCTTTGGACTTTTCGCTGTTGTCGTCGCTCATGGGAATCTCCTTGAATGTCAATGGTTTGGGGCACCAGCCTCAGCGTTGAAGCGCTTTTACTGGATGCGTGAACAGTACTGTAAACGAGCTGTATAAACCTGTAAACGATATTTTTGGTCAGTTTGCCTTATCATTTGCGGACCATGTCGAGCACCCCGCCAATACCCTTCGAAGTCCCGGACAGACAAGATGACCGCTGGCGGCAAACCCATTTGGGTCGTTTGCTGGGCCACGCCATGCGGCGTTTTGATGAGCGTGTGTTGCACCTGATGGCGGGCAATGAAGGGGTACCGCTGGCCTTGGCCAATTTGGCTTCACGCGACCAGATCAGCGCTGCGCATGTGCACATCACACGGCATTTGAGCCTGAAAGGCTCCCGCTTGACCGATTTGGCCCGGGCCGCCGGCATGAGCAAGCAAGCCATGGGCGATCTGGTGGACCAGTGCACGGCATGGGGCTTGGTGCAGCGTGAGCCCGACCCGCGGGATGCCCGGGCCCGGCGTGTGGTCTTCACGGCCGTCGGTTTGGCTTGGTTGCAAGCCTTCAAGGATGCGGTGGCTCAGGCCGAGGCCGAGTTTCGCGAAGCGGTGGGCAAAGATGTGGCCACGGTCGTCGCTTTGGGCTTGGAAGCCTATGCCCATTGAGGTCGCGAGGGCCAACAACCGGCCGCGATGCACAAAGCTGACACTAGAATCCACAAGATGGGCTTCACAAGCCGAGGCCGCTGCCATAACAACAGGAGACAGACATGCGCATTCTGATAGCCGAAGATGACCAGGTGCTTGCCGATGGTTTGTTGCGCACGCTGCGCAGCGCGGGTGCGGCCGTGGACCATGTCGCCAGTGGCAGCGAGGCCGACGCCGCCTTGATGACCAACAACGAATTTGACCTTCTGATCTTGGATTTGGGCTTGCCCAAAATGCATGGGCTTGAGGTGCTCAAGCGCTTGCGCTCCAGGGGATCTGTGCTGCCCGTGTTGATCCTCACCGCCGCCGACAGCGTGGAAGAGCGGGTCAAAGGGCTCGATTACGGCGCCGACGACTACATGGCCAAACCCTTCAGTTTGCAAGAACTTGAAGCGCGCGTGCGTGCACTCACGCGCCGCGGCATGGGCGGGGCCACATCGCAAATCAAACACGGCCCACTCATTTACGACCAATCTGGCCGCGTGGCCACCATCGACGGCAAGATGGTCGAATTGTCGGCCCGTGAATTGGGCTTGTTGGAAGTGCTGTTGCAACGCGCGGGTCGATTGGTGAGCAAGGACCAGCTGGTCGAGCGCCTGTGCGAATGGGGCGAAGAGGTCAGCAACAACGCGATCGAGGTGTACATCCACCGATTGCGCAAGAAAATCGAAAAGGGCCCGATCCGCATCGCCACCGTGCGCGGTTTGGGTTATTGCCTGGAAAAAATTCCGGGCTGAGCGACGGATGATGTGAACTTCGCACAGACCGAGCCCAGGACCTGCAAGCCATGAAGTCGCGCGGCTGGAGTGTGCGTCTTTTCAAGCGTGAGCAGCGCTCTTTGTTTGGCGAAATTCTGGACTGGATGCTCACGCCGCTGTTGCTGCTTTGGCCCATCAGTTTGGCGTTGACTTGGCTGGTTGCTCAGGGCCTGGCCAACAAGCCTTTTGATCGGGCATTGGTCTACAACGTTCAGGCCTTGGCCCAACAGGTCAAGCTCGATGCCAACAAACGCGTTCAGTTCAGCCTGCCTCAGCCCGCCAGTGAGTTGTTGCGTGCCGATGAGACGGACTTGGTGTACTACCAAGTGCTCGGTGGAGAGAAAGAGCACTTGAGCGGCGAGCGCGATTTGCCCATGCCGCCTTCCGACCAAGACAAGGGCAGCAGTTACGAGGTGCATATTCGCGATGACGAGATGCGCGGCCTGGAAGTGCGCGTGGCCTACACCTGGATCCGGCTGGACGCAGAGGGCAAAACCCCGGCCTTGGTGCAAGTGGCCGAAACCCGCGAAAAGCGTTCTGTACTGGCCGCCGAGATCATCAAGGGGGTCATGCTGCCCCAGTTCGCCCTGTTGCCCTTGGCCGTGCTCTTGGTGTGGCTGGCGCTGGTGCGCGGCATCAAGCCTTTGTCGCAACTGGAAGAACGCATCCGCGCTCGCAAACCCGATGACCTGAGCCCACTGGACGACAAAGCCGTGCCCATGGAGGTGGCCCCCTTGGTGGTGTCGGTGAACGACCTGCTCGAGCGCTTGAAAGACTCCATCGTCACTCAAAAGAGGTTTTTGGCCGATGCCGCGCACCAGCTCAAGACCCCATTGGCCGGCTTGCGCATGCAGGCCGATCTGGCGCAGCGGTCGGGCTCGAGTGAAGAAGACTTGAAAAAATCATTGCAACAAATTGGCCGCGCCAGCGTGCAGGCCACCCACACCGTCAACCAGTTGTTGTCTCTGGCGCGCGCAGAAGGCGGCGGGGTACACCAGTTGCAGCAAAACTGCGACATGGTGACGCTGGCCAGCGATGTCTTGCAAGACAGCTTGCCTGGCGCCATGGACAAAGGTTTGGACCTGGGCTATGAAGGGGTGACGGCGGCCACCCCGGGAGCTCAGGTGATGGGCAACCCCGTCTTGCTCAAAGAAATGCTGCGCAATTTGGTGGAGAACGCGGTGCACTACACACCCAGCACACCTGAGCGACAAGGCGTGGTCACGGTGCGCGTGCTGGTGGACCCCTACAGCAAAGCCTTGGTCATGCAGGTCGAGGACAACGGCCCCGGCATCCCGGTGGCTGAGCGAGAACTGGTGTTCCAACCGTTCTACAGAGCACTGGGTACGAATGTGGATGGATCAGGTCTGGGCCTGCCCATCGTCAAGGAAATCGCCCAGCAGCACGGGGCTTCGATCACCGTGGATGCCGCCCACCCTGGACATACGCCGCCGGGCGCGTGTTTCACGCTGCGCTTTGGCCCTGTGGCCTGAGCCCACTCAAGCGGGTTGGCCCATGTTCAGCTGCAAACGCTCGCGTGCGATCACCCGCGCAACGGCAGGCTCTGCCGCCACCTTTTGCACAAAGGCCCACAGCACAGGGTGTTCTTCAGGGCCGATACCTGCCAACGTACCCCAACGGGTCAGGGTCAGGCTGTAAGCGTCGAGCGGTCCAAAGCGCTCACCGCTGAGCCAAGGCTGAGCTTGGGCTTGTGCCGCTTGTACCAGCACTTGCAACTCACCCAACATGCCACGAAACAGTGCGGTGTTGAAAGGCTTGAGCGCCGCTTGCACCTCGGGCAGGTCCGAGAACTTTTGCGGCATGAAGATGTGCGTGAAGGTGGGGTGCACGGTGTTGTTCATCCAGGCCAGGGTGGACAGGGCTTGGGCGCGGGCCAGCGGCTCGGTGGGCAGGAAGCCCATGTCGGGGAACAATTGGTCCAAGTGCAGAGCAATGGCCACAATTTGGGTGATCGCTTGGCCCTTGTTCACCAAGACGGGCACTTGGCCGCGCGGGTTGATGGCTTTGTAGTCATCGCTGTTTTGCTCGCCTTTGTGCAGCTTGACCATGCTCGGCTCAAACTCGGCGCCACTCATTTCCAACAACACATGGGGCACAAAAGAGCAAGCGCCCGGGGCGAAATAAAGTTTCAGGTTCATGGGCAACTCGGTTTTCTTCCGTGGAGGTTCAAGGGGTTTGCGCGGCCAGGCGTTGCGCGACAGCTTCAGGGCTTTCGAGGGTCAAGGCTTCCGGGCGGATTTGTTGGCCCAGCCGCTCGGGTTCGCGGGCGGTGTTGGGGCCAAGGCCCCAACGGGCAAAAGCGTCCCATTGCCAAGCCAATGTGGCGGCATTCAAGACCAACAAAACAGCGATCACAAAACGGCTCATGGTGGAGGGTTCGAAACGGGGAAAGGTCGCACACTGATTTCGGCGCTGTGGATCTCTTGCACACCGGCGTCGGTTTGCAATCGCAAGGCACCGGTGGGGCCGATGCCGAGCGCCTCGCCCACCTGGCCATCGCTGGTGTGCACCCGCCGGCCCTTGAGCGTGTCGCGTGCATGAAACCGGGCTTGCAAGGGGGCAAAGCCCTCCTGCGCGAATGTGAGCAGCGTCTGGATGAGCGGGAAAGCCACGCGTGCCAAACAGGCCGGGGCAGTCAATTGGGGCAGGAGTTCAGTCAAGGCTGCTGGCGCCGTGTTCAGGCCGTCGCCCACGCGAGGGCAGATGTTCAGTCCCACACCCACCACCACTTGGCTGCGCCCCGCCATGCTGGCCGCTTCCACCAAAATGCCGCCGAGTTTGCGATCCTCAAACCACAAATCGTTGGGCCATTTCAGGCGCACATGGGGGTGCAGGCTTTCCGCCAAGCTCAAGCCCACGGCCAAGGACAAACCGGACCAGTCTTTGGGTGCGAGGGACAAGCTGAGTGAGAAGGTCAGTGAGTCGCCAGGCTGACTTTGCCAGGCACGCCCCATGCGCCCGCGCCCCGCAGTTTGCCGCTCGGCCACCAGCAAAATCGCCTCATGCTGTCCCGCACGTGCCCGGCGCATCAGTTCGCTGTTGCTCGAATCAATTTCGGGCAACACTTCGACCGTGAAATCGGGCAACAAGGGAAACACTTGCTCCCAAATTGCTTCAGCGGGCCAGGGGGTCATCATCCGTGCATCAGGGTCAGCGCAGCAGAACAAGTCAGCGCTTGAGCCCCGGTCTCGGTGTCTTTTGCGCTTTGGTGGTCTTGGCCGTCTTGGCGTCTTTCACAGGCTTGGGCGCTTTCACAGCCTGGTCTGCTTTGGCCGGCTTGGCCGCTTGACTGGGGCCCGCAGAGGCGGCCTTGCCTTTGGACAGGCTTTGGGCCTTGTTTTTCTTCTGCTTGGGAATCTTGGGGGTGTTGGGGCGGTCTTTGGGTGAGAGCAGCGTGCCACGGCAATGGGGCGCACCGCACCAGCAGGGGTACTCGGCCAAAAGCTTCTTGGTGTAGGGCTCGTCGATGATCAGGCCGTAGTCGTAGTTCAATTCTTCGCCCGCCTTGATGGGGCGAATGGCCTTGATAAAGATGCGCTCGTTCTCTTCGTCCGCCTCGCAATTGGGATTGCAGCTGTGGTTGATCCAGCGTGAGGAGTTGCCGCCATGCAATGCGTCGATCACCCGGTCTTCGTTCACATGGAAGTAAAAGGTGTGGTTCGGATCATTGGGGTCATGCGGATGGCGCTCTTGCGCTTCGTCCCAGCTGATGACTTCACCCACGTATTCGATCAAGGTTTCGCCGTCGGCGATGTCCTGCAGCGCGAAGACGCCTTTGCCATGGACGCCCGAGCGGCGAACCTGGATGCGTTTGCCGGATGCACGTGCAGCCGAGCGGCTGGGGGAAGATACAGGGGTTTTGGCCACGGCGTGAAAAATTTGTTATGGTGAATTCATGTGGGCGTGTGCGCAAGCGCGTGCCCGGGCGCGTGCGCACACGCGAGACAACGGATTGTAATGACATGAAAACCTTGGTAATTGCAGAGAAGCCTTCAGTGGCTCAAGACATCGTGAAGGCTTTGACACCGAGCGCGGGCAAGTTCGAAAAGCACGACGACCATTTTGAAAACGACACCTTCGTTGTGACCAGCGCCGTGGGCCACCTGGTGGAAATCCAGGCGCCTGAGCAGTACGACGTGAAACGCGGCAAGTGGAGTTTTGCCAATTTGCCCGTCATTCCGCCGCACTTTGATTTGAAGCCGGTGGACAAGACCAAGAGCCGCCTTTCTGCCGTGGTCAAGCAAGCCAAGCGCAAGGATGTGAGCGCCCTCATCAACGCCTGCGACGCCGGACGCGAAGGGGAGTTGATCTTCCGCCTGATCGAGCAATATGCTGGGGGCGCCAAACCCCTGAACAAGCCGGTCAAGCGCCTGTGGCTGCAGTCCATGACGCCGCAAGCCATCCGCGACGGCTTTGCCAGCCTGCGCAGCGAACAACAAATGCAGGGCCTGGCCGATGCCGCCCGCAGCCGCTCCGAAGCCGATTGGCTCGTGGGCATCAACGGCACCCGCGCCATGACCGCTTTCAACTCGCGCGACGGGGGTTTTTTCTTGACCACTGTGGGCCGCGTGCAAACACCCACGCTGGCCGTGGTGGTGGAGCGCGAAGAACAAATCCGCAAGTTTGTCAGCCGCGACTATTGGGAAATTCATGCCGAGTTTGCTGCCGCTGCCGGTACGTATCCGGGCAAGTGGTTTGACCCGAAGTGGCGAAAAGAAGAGGACGCTGAAAAGAAAGCCGACCGGAAGTGGACCGCGGCCGAGGCGCAAGCCATTGTTCATGCCGTGCGCGGCCAAACCGCCAGCGTGACCGAAGAGGCCACACCCACCACACAAGCGAGCCCCGGCCTGTTTGATCTGACCAGCTTGCAACGCGAAGCCAACGGCAAGTTTGGTTTTTCGGCCAAGACCACGCTGGCGCTGGCCCAAAGCCTGTACGAACGTCACAAGGCCCTGACCTACCCGCGTACCGACTCGCGCCACTTGCCCGAAGACTATGTGCCCGTGGCCAAACAAACGTTCGAGATGCTGGCCGACAGCGGCATGCGCCACCTGGCCCCGCACGCCCTCACGGCGCTGAACAACAACTACGTGCGCAAGATTCCGCGCGTGTTCGACAACAAAAAGGTCTCGGACCACTTTGCCATCATCCCCACGCTGCAAGCGCCCAGCGGCCTGTCTGAGGCCGAGCAAAAACTGTACGACTTGGTGGTGCGCCGCTTCATGGCGGTGTTTTTCCCCAGCGCTGAATACCAAGTCACCACCCGCATCAGCGTGGCCGCAGGCCACAGTTTCAAGACCGTGGGCAAGGTGCTGGTCAAACCCGGCTGGTTGGCCATTTACGGCAAAGAAGCCGCCGCCGAAGTGGAAGACGCCAAAGACGGTGACAAGGGCCAGAACCTGGTGCCGGTGCAAGCGGGTGAACAGGTCGGTGTGGAATCGGTCGAGGCCAAGGGCCTGAAGACCCGCCCCCCTGCCCGCTATTCAGAAGCCACGCTGCTGGGCGCCATGGAAGGCGCGGGCAAGATGGTCGATGACGACGAATTGCGCGAAGCCATGCAAGAAAAGGGTTTGGGCACGCCAGCCACCCGCGCCGCCATCATTGAAGGCCTGATCAACGAAAAATACATGTTGCGCGAAGGCCGTGAAATGATCCCGACGGCCAAGGCCTTCCAGCTCATGACGCTTTTGCGTGGTTTGGGTGTCGAGGAGCTGTCCAGGCCCGAGCTGACCGGCGAGTGGGAGTACAAACTCGCCCAGATGGAACAAGGCAAATTGAGCCGCGCCACTTTCATGGCAGAAATCGCGGCCATGACCGAGCACATCGTCAAGAAGGCCAAGGAATACGACCGCGACACCGTCCCCGGTGACTATGCAACGCTCTCGGCACCCTGCCCCACTTGCGGTGGCGTGGTCAAAGAAAACTACCGCCGCTACACGTGTTCGGGCGCCGACGGCGCGAGCGATGGTTGCGGTTTCTCGTTCGGCAAGTCCCCTGCGGGCCGCACCTTTGAACCCGCCGAAGTCGAGCAGTTCATGCGCGATAAGAAAATTGGGCCGCTGGAGGGCTTCCGCTCCAAGGCCGGTTGGCCCTTCGTGGCCGAGATGGCGCTCAAGTACAACGAAGATGAAAAGAACTGGAAGCTTGAATTCGACTTTGGTGACGACAAGAAAAACGATGACAGCGGCGAAATCGTTGAATTGACCGATGAAGCACTGGGCGCGTGCCCCAAGTGCGGCAGCCCAGTGCATGAGCACGGCAGCAATTACGTGTGCAGCAAGGCTGTGCCCACGAACGCGCAGCCCACGCCGAGCTGCGACTTCAAAACGGGCAAACTCATCTTGCAGCAGCCGATTGAGCGTGAGCAGCTTGTCAAACTGCTGACCAGCGGCAAAACCGATGTGCTCGACAAATTCGTCAGCAATCGCACCCGTCGCAGCTTCAAGGCCATGCTGGCTTGGAACCCTGAAGAGGGCAAAGTGACGTTTGAATTTGAGCAACGCGAAGGCGGCAAGAAATACCCACCCCGCAAAACAGCGGCGACCAAGACGCCGTTTGGCAAAGTGGCGGTGAAGAAGGCCGCGACCAAAACCACCGCCGCCAAAACACCTGCCGCCAAAAAAGCGGCCAAGACGGCTGCACCCAAAGTGCCTCGCAAAGCCACGGTGGGCACCTTGAAGCCCAGCGCCTCATTGGCCGCCGTGATTGGTGATGGCACTTACGCCCGCACCGAGGTGGTCAAGAAAATTTGGGACTACATCAAGGCCAATGGTTTGCAGGATCCGGCGGACAAGCGCTCGATCAAGGCCGACGGCAAATTGAAGGCGGTGTTTGGCAAAGACAGTGCCACCATGTTTGAGCTGGCCGGGATCATTGGCAAGCATCTGGGGTAGTGTTGAAGTTCATGATGTTCACGGTCTGTGATCACGCTTGTGCCAGCCATTTCTATCCGGCCCAGGTGCACGCGACCATGAGCGCCAAGTCCCACAGTCCGGGGTGCTGGCCGGTTTTTTCTGTGTGTAAGTTGGCCATGTCGGCCGTTTTTTCCTGAGGAGTATGAAAATGAAAAAGACCATGTGGATGGCCCTGCCGATATTGCTGGCCACAAGCCAAGCGGCGCATGCCCAAAGCGGTGAGTTCAACATGATTTGTTCGGCCCAGGCGGCTTGGTGCAACTTGCTGGCGGTGACGTTTGAGAAAAGCCAGGGCGTGAAAGTGAACATGACGCTCAAGGGCTCGGGCGAGGCGATTGCCCAGATCATGGCCGAGCGTGCGAACCCCAAAACCGACCTTTGGTTTGGGGGCACCGGGGACCCGCACCTGCAGGCGGCCGAGCAAAACTTGAGCCAGGAATACAAATCACCCACTCTGCCCAAGCTGCACGATTGGGCACAAAAGCAGGCCGCGCAATCCGGCTACAAAACGGTGGGCATTTATTCTGGCCCGCTGGGCTTTGGTTACAACACTGAGTTGGTTGCCAAGAAAAAATTGCCTGTCCCCAAGACCTGGGGCGATCTGCTCAAGCCCGAATACAAAGGCGAGATCCAGTCGGCCAATCCGGCATCCAGTGGCACGGCGTACACCATGATTGCCACGCTGGTACAGCTCATGGGCGAAGAGCCGGCCTTTGAATACCTGAAAAAGCTGCACGGCAACATCGCCACTTACACCCGCTCGGGCACTGGCCCCATCAAGGCGGTGGCCCGCGGCGAGGCGACGGTATCGATCAGCTTTGTGCACGACGGCCCCGGCGAAAAAGCCCAGGGTTTCCCGCTCGAAACCATCACCCCTGCCGATGGCACAGGCGCCGAAATCGGCTCGATGTCCATCATCCGTGGTGCGCGCAACATGGATGCGGCCAAGAAGTTTTACGAATGGGCGTTGACACCATCGGCCCAAGCGTTGGGTGCGGCCACGCTGCAGTTTCAGCTGCCTTCGAACAAAGAAACCAAGGTCGATCCGCGCGTGCCCGACTTCCGCAAGATCAAGATGATCAATTACGACTACGCCAAATATGGCCAGACCGCCGAGCGCCGTCGCCTGATCCAGCGTTGGGAAAAAGAAGTCAACAGCCTGCCACGCTAACCCACCGGGGGGCCTGTGTCGCCCTGGTTTATCGGACCTCTCCATGGATCACTTGTTGCGTCGTTTGACCCATCCGTTGTTTGGGTGGGTGGTGCTGGGGGCGCTGGCCTTTGCAGCGCTGCCCTGGTATTTCCTGCAATCGCAGTCGCTGCTGGATGCGCTGTGGAATAGCTGGGGCAGCGACAGCGCCGGCAGTGGCTTGGCCCATGCCATGGGCCACGGCAGGCCTTGGCTCTGGAGCGGGTTGGTCGGCTTGCTGATCGCAGGTTTGGCACTCACCTTGCCGCCCGGCCGCAACCAAGGCCGTTGGCTGGTGGCGGGTGCGCTGATGGGCTTGTTGGGTTTGCTGGGCAGCGGCTTTGCCATTGGTGCGCCGGGCTGGACTTGGGCCACCCTTGAAGGTTGGTGGGGTCCGCTGGACAAGGGCCAATACGGCATGGGCTGGGGTGCTGCGGTCGTCCTGCTCAGCCTGGTGGTGGTGTTGGGCGCTGGGGTGGCGCGGCTGGGCTATTTCCGCTCGGATGTGTTCGTGTCCTCGTCGGTCATGGTGTGCGTGGCGCTGCTGGCGCTGTTTGTGGTGTACCCGGTGGCGCGCTCCATGGTGTCGGCGCTGTACGACGACATGGGCCTGTTCTCTCCTGGCGCGCTGGTGGATCGCTTGTCGACCGAGCGCATTTGGGGCTTGGGCTGTGTGCTGGGTCAGACGCGCTGTGGGGTGGCGTGGAACACGCTGTACCTGGCGTTGCTAACCGCGGCGGGCACCACCATCATGGGCACGCTCATGGCCTTGTGGGCCGAGCGCGGCGGTACCCGTTTTGCCCGCCCACTCAATGCCTTGGCCATGCTGCCCATCATCATTCCGCCTTTTGTGGTGGGCTTGGGCCTGATCTTGTTGTTTGGCCGGGCGGGGCTGTACAACCAGTTCATGGAGTGGGCCTTTGGCATTGCCCCCACGCGCTGGTTTTATGGCGTGTTTGGGGTGTGGCTGGCGCAGATGTTCGCATTTACCCCAATCGCTTTCATGATCATGCGCGGTGTGGTGCAGGGCGTGAGTCCGGCGCTCGAAGAGGCCGCGCAGACCCTGCGCGCCAGCCGTTGGCGCACCTTCACCACGGTGACGCTGCCCCTGCTCAAGCCGGGCCTGGCCAATGCGTTCTTGGTCGGCTTTATTGAAAGCATGGCCGACTTCGGCAACCCCATTATTTTGGGCGGCTCGTATGCCGTGTTGTCCACCGAGATCTTTTTTGCCATCGTTGGCGCCTCACTGGATCCTGGCATGGCCGCAGCCCTCGCGCTCGTGCTCACGGCATTGGCATTGGCCATTTTTTTCCTGCAACGCAGCTTGCTCGGACGGCGCAACTTCACCACCGTCACCGGCAAGGGCGACGCGGGTGTGGCCATGCCTCTGCCCAACGCTGTGCGTCGACTGTGCGTGGGGGTGGCTGGGCCGTGGCTCATGTTCACCGTGGTGGTGTACTTGTTTGCGTTTGCCGGAGGTTTTGTCAAAGTGTGGGGCCGTGACTACACGCTCACGCTCGATCACTTCCGTGGTGCCTTCGAGTTGCAGTGGACAGAGCACGGGTTGCTGTGGGCGGGCACCGCCTGGAATTCACTGTTCACGACGGCGAGTCTGGCCGCCATGGCCGCGCCGGTGTGTGCGGGCTTGGGGCTGCTGATGGCATGGTTGTTGGCGCGCACCGAATTCCAAGGTAAAGCCACTTTTGAATTTGCCGCGCTGTTGACCTTTGCGATTCCTGGCACCGTGCTGGGCGTGAGTTACATCTTGGCCTTCAATGTCCCGCCAGTGGAGCTGACCGGCACCGGGCTCATCATCGTGCTGTGCTTTGTGTTTCGCAATTTGCCGGTGGGTGTGCGGGCTGGCACGGCGGCTTTCAAACAGCTCGACCGCTCGCTCGACGAGGCTTCGCAGATGCTGGGCGCCAGCACCCTGACCACGCTGCGCCGGGTGGTGTTGCCCTTGATCAAACCCGCGCTGGCAGCGGCGCTCACCTACAGCTTTGTGCGATCCATGACCACCGTGTCGGCGGTCATTTTTTTGGTGTCGGCCAAATACGAACTGTCCACCACCTACATCATCGGCCGTGTGGGCAATGGCGATTACGGTGTCGCGCTGGCCTATTGCACGGTGTTGATTGTCTTCATGTCCGCCATCACCTGGCTGCTGCAAAAAGCGGTGGGTGAGCGCCAACTGGGGCGCCGCGCCCCGGCCCCCCATTGAGGAGAAACCTGGATGTCATCCCAACCTGGTATTGAATTTCGCCAAGTCACCAAGCGCTACAGCCCGGGTGGACCCCTGGTGGTCAAGGGCATCGATTTTGTGGTGCCCAAGGGCACGTTGACCACCATCCTTGGCCCCAGCGGCTGCGGTAAAACCACCACCCTGCGCATGATCGCCGGACTGGAAAGTCCCAGCAGCGGCCAGATCCTGATCAATGGCCAGGATGTGACCCAGCTCGGCCCCAACGAGCGGCAGGTGAGCATGGTCTTTCAGAGTTATGCGCTGTTCCCGCACATGACGGTGTTGCAGAACGTGAGCTACGGGCTGGAGGTGTCGGGGGTGCCGCGCGCGCAAATTCCCGAGCGTGCCCACACCGCGCTGGCCACTGTGGGCCTGCAGGGCATGGACGAGCGCTACCCGAGCGAGCTCTCAGGCGGCCAGCAGCAGCGGGTGGCGGTGGCGCGCGCGCTGGTGATCGAGCCGGCCGTGCTGCTGTTCGATGAACCCCTTTCCAACTTGGACGCCCGGCTTCGCCGCAGCATGCGAGAAGAAATCCGCAGCCTGCAGCAGCGCTTGGGCCTGACCGTGGCTTATGTGACCCACGACCAGAGCGAGGCGCTGGCCGTGAGCGACCAGATCATCGTGATGGAGTCTGGCTTGCTGGCCCAGGCCGGAACGCCCCAAGCTTTGTACGAACAACCAACCAGTGCCTTTGTTGCCGGTTTTATGGGTGAGGCCATGCTGTTTGACGGCGAAAGTTTGACAGACGGCAGTGTCAGAGTAGGGCCGCTGTCCTTTTTTCCACGCAATCCGTTGGCCGCCGGACCCGTGAAGGCGGCGATTCGCCCGGAAGCTTGGCGCATTGCGCCACGGACAGACGAGCCGCTGGGCGGCCCGCTGGTGAAACAAGCGTATCTGGGTTCATTCCAAGAGTTGACCGTCGATACGGCGCTCGGGCCGGTGTTTGTGGTGACGCCACAGGTCGAGCGGCAATGGGCGCTGGGGGAAGAACTCGGTCTGACTTTGGGTTTGCAAGGCGTGACGGTGGTGGCAGCATGAAGCGTGAAACGGTGGTTTTCGATTTGGGCGGCGTGGTCTTCAACTGGGAGCCCTTGAAGCTGATGCGCGAAGTTTTTCCGGCGCATGCCCAAGATGACGCAGACGCAGGCCGCCTGCTGTCCAATGTGTTCCAAAACCACCAGCCGCATGGTGACTGGGCTCAGTGGGACAGGGGTCTGATCAAGCCCGATGCCTTAGCCCAACGCATCGCGCAAAGACTGGCGATGGAGCCGCATGAAATTCAGGCGCTCATCGATGCCTTGGCACCACACATGCGTGTCAAGCCAGAGACGGTAGACCTGATCCATGAGCTGAAGGCCGCCAATCACAGGCTGGTCTATCTGTCGAACATGCCCGAAGAGCTGGCGCAGTGGATTGAATCCGACCATCCATTTGCCGACTGGTTTGAGGACGGTGTGTTCTCTGCTCGGGTCTGCCTTGTGAAACCAGACGATGTGATTTACCGGTGCGCTGAAGAAAAGTTGTCGATGTCGGGCCAAGCCCCTGTGTTTGTTGACGACATGCAGCCCAACATTGACGCAGCCCATCGCAATGGATGGCGACCGGTTCGGTTTGAAACGGCACAACAGGTCAGAGCACGTTTGTGCGATCTAGGCTTGTTGGTTTGATTCCGCTTCAATATATCTGAGTTGGATGGGCAAAGCGTCCAGCTTCGGTTTGAGCGCCGCCCAGGCCGCAGCAGGTGTGGCGGTGGCGTCGACCGTGACCAGCGCATCGCCCACCGCTTGCACCTGAGGCCATCGCCCAGTGGGTGTTTGCAAGGGGCGCATCACCAGCTGGATCAGGCCTTGCACCACTGCTGCTGTGGCCAAGGTGCGCAATTCGGGCTTGTAAATTTTGCCGACGTTGGTCACTGGCATGCGGGCCAAGAGGGTGATGGATTTGGGCCGGGCCGGCGCTTCGTCCACACGCTCGGCCGTGAAGGCAAGCAACTCGGCCTCGGTGACTTGCGCGCCGGGCTGCAGGCTGGCAAAGGCCACGGGCAATTCGCCCGCGTAGGCGTCGGGCGCACCCACGGCGGCGCACAGGGCCACGGCGGGGTGTGCACCCAAAGCGTCCTCGATCACTTTGGGGTCAATGTTGTGCCCCCCACGGATGATCAAATCTTTGGCGCGCCCAGTCAGGTGTAAGCGGCCTTGTTCGTCAATGAAACCCACATCGCCCGTGATGAGCCAGCCCTCTTGCGTGACGCTGCGGGCGGTTTCCGCAGCGTCCAGGTATCCCGAAAAAACATTGGGGCCTTTGTAGAGCACCATGCCTTTGCCGCCAGCGGGCAGATCTTGCCCGGTGGCTTGGTCGTCGCTGCTCAAAGCCACGATGCGCACCCGCGCGTGCGGCAGTGGCCAGCCCACGCAGCCTGCCGGGGCACGCAGGCCCGGTGGGGCCACGGTGCTCAAGCCTGCGGTTTCGGTCATGCCCAGGCTTTCATGGATCTGTAAGCCAAACAGGTGCTCAAAGCGTTGTGCCAGCTCGGGTGGCAGCGGTGCAGCCCCGGTGCGCACGGAGCGCAGGTGAGCGATGTCTGCGCCACCGAGTGGCACACCGGTCAATGCGGCCAACACCGTGGGTACACCCGACATGAGCGTGCAGCCGTGGTGTTCGACCAAGCGCCAGTAGTTTTGCACCACCTCGCGGTTGCGAAACAAGGCCTCGGTGGGCATGATCACATGCATGCCGACAGCCAACGAACACAAGGCGCCAGGCAACACGCCCGCCACATGGAACAGCGGGTAGCCGTTGATGGTCACATCGCTCGCGCGAAAGCCTTGCATGCTGGCATTGGCCCAAGCAGTGAAAACCTGCGCGCCATGGCTGTGCCGTGCCAGTTTGGGCGCACCGGTGGTGCCCCCGGTGTGAAAGTAGGCGGCGATGTCGCTGGCCTGAAAGACGCGTTCGCTCAGCAAGCGGTCCTTGGCTTGTTGCTGGCGCAGGGCATGAAAGTCTTGGGTGCCCGGCGGCAATGGCTTGGGCACAAGCGCACCATTCGGATCAACCAGCAACACGGTTTTCAAGTGGGGCAATTGGGCTTGCAAGCGCAGCGCTTTGTCACGCATGTGGCTGTCGTCCTCCAAGCCATGCGCAATGAGCGCCTTGGCCTGGCTCGCTTGCAGCAGCGCCAGCAGCTTTTCTTCACTCAACAAGGGGTTGAGCGGCTGCACAATGCCGGCAGCTTCACCGCCCCAAAGGGCCAGGTGGTATGCCAACCCAGCGGGCAGCAAAATGGCCACCACGTCTTGCGGACCCAGGCCCAAACCGTGCAGCAAATTGGCCGTTTGGTGGATGCCTTCAAGCAAGTCGCGGTAGGTCCAAGTGGTGGATGTGCCGCCTGGCAGCCCTGTGTGCAAGAAGGTGAGTGCCGCTTGCTTGGCGTGGACTTCGGCACTGGCCCGAATCAGCGCGTAGGTGCTGACCCAAGGCATGGCTTGGGCCAAAGGCGTGGCCTCTATGCGGCGAATGTCGGTGAGGGATTGAACGGGCGATGAGACGGTCAGATGCATGCGCGATGTTAGCCAGCCCCTCCGGCCGTCTTTGTCGCGCAGGCGGCAAGGCAAGTTCACTCAGCTCGTCAGGGTCATCAAACTGGCGTTGCCTCCGGCCGCTGCCGTGTTGGTGCTGATGCTGCGCTCGCCCACCAAACGCGCCAGCGGCACGGCGGTGTCGCCGGGTCGCAGGGCCGTGAGTGTGAGGATGGCGCCCGCACGCTGGGCCAGTTGGGCAAGCCAGTGCAAGGTGGTGGGCGTGTCGCCGTGCAGAACGACCGCATCCACCGCATCGCAGGTGTCTGGGTTGTCCAGCACCAGTTGGCTTTGCACAGCAGCAGGCAGTTGTGCATGCAGCGTTTGTGCCGAAAGCGGCCACACGGCACGGCTGCCCACGGCCAGCACAGCGGCCAATTGCGTCAGGCGGTCGGTATCGGCCCCGGGGTGTGTGCCGGTCAGGCACAGCACCCGCGCGCGGGCTTGCACACGGTAGACATTGCGCTCGCCCGTGGGGCCGCTCAAGGTGGCGTGCAGGCCTGCGGGGTTGGCCGCGGCAAACTGCGCACAGGCGTGCGCCAGAGGCCACCGGTTTTGCACCACGGCCCAGTCATGCAGGGCTTGCAGCGCAGGGGTGGGTTGCGGCAGCGCTGCCGCACCGCGGGCTTGCAGGCTGCGCAAAGCCGCATCGCTTGGGCAGTGAGCCAACAGGCGCAAGAGGTACAGCGGACCACCCGCTTTGGGGCCAGTGCCCGACAGGCCTTCGCCCCCAAAAGGCTGCACGCCCACCACAGCCCCGACCATGTTCCGGTTCACATACACATTGCCTGCGTGGCTGTGGTCGATGACCTGGGCGATGGTTGCTTCGAGGCGCGAATGCACGCCCAGGGTGAGCGCGTAGCCGGTGTTGTGGATGCTTTGCAGCAGCTGCGGCAGTTCACTGCGCGCATAACGCACGATGTGCAGCACCGGGCCAAATACTTCTCGCCCCAGCTGGGCGATGCATTCGATTTCGATCAAAGTGGGCTGTACGTAAGTGCCAGCGGGCAAGGCGTCGGGTCGGTTGGCGCTGATGCGGTGCACGGGAAAACCCGCTTGCAGCATGGCGTTCACATGCGCCTCGATGCCTGTACGTGCCCGTTCATCGATCACGGGCCCCATGTCCACAGCCAAATGCGCTGGCGCACCCATGCGGATTTCGGCCATCGCGCCTTGCAGCATCTCGATCAAGCGGTCGGCCACATCGTCTTGCACACACAGCACGCGCAGGGCCGAGCAACGCTGACCTGCCGCTTCAAAGGCCGAGGCCATGGCGTCGATCACCACCTGCTCCAGCAAGGCCGATGAATCCACCACCATGCAGTTTTGCCCGCCTGTCTCGGCGATCAGCGGCACGGGCTGGCCATGCGCGTTCAGGCGCTCGGCCAGCGCGGCTTGCAGCACACGCGCGGTCTCGGTGGCGCCGGTGAACATCACGCCTTGCACGCGGGCGTCGCGCAACAGTTGCATGCCGACTACGCGGCCCTGGCCTGGCAGCAGTTGCACAGCGGAGCGGGGCACACCGGCTTGCCACAAGGCCTGCACCGCCAGTGCGGCAATGGCGGGCGTGGCCTCGGCCGGTTTGGCCAACACCGGGTTGCCCGAGGCCAGAGCAGCAGCCACTTGCCCCACAAAAATCGCCAGCGGAAAATTCCAGGGGCTGATGCACAGCACCGGGCCCAGCGGCGTGTGGGTGTGGGGGTCAAAGTCCCGCCGCACTTGTGCCCCGTAGTAGCGCAAAAAGTCCACGGCTTCGCGCAACTCGGCCGCAGCGTGGCCCCAGGTCTTGCCCGCTTCGCGCACCAGCAAGGCCATCACGCGGGGTGCATCGGCTTGCAGCAAATCGGCCGTTTTCTCCAGCAGCGCGGCGCGTTGTGCGGGCGGTGTGGCGGCCCAGCCGGGTGCGGCACCGCTGGCCGCTTGCAGCGCAGCGTTCACATCGGTGGCGCTGGCGTGTTGCACCGTGCCCAACACATCTCTGTGGTCGGCGGGGTTGCGCAGGGTGAGGCATTCAGCGCCTGCAAATGAGGTGGCCAGCAAGGGCGAGACCGTCACCGTTTGCCTGTGCGCCTGCATGTCCAGCGCCAATTGGCGCAGCGTTGGTTCATGCGCCAAGTCAGGGCCCTGCGAGTTGCGGCGGGCTGCGCCATACAACTGAGGGGGCAGCGCGATTTGCAGGTGCGGCTGGCCAGGGCGGCTGCCTTCACGCCGGGCGTCTTCTTCGGTGCGTGCCACCGGGTCTTGCACCAGGTTGCCGATGGACACGCTGGCGTCGGCCATGCGGTTCACAAATGAGCTGTTGGCCCCGTTCTCGAGCAGGCGACGCACCAGGTAGGCCAGCAAGGTTTTGTGGCTGCCCACGGGGGCGTAGATGCGGCAAGGCCGCGAGAACAGAGTGCCCCCGCGCAGGCTCATATCGTGTAACCCGCTGCCCCCCGAGGGGGCGCTCGCGCCTTGCCACGGCCCGGTGGCGTTCGCGCGGCCCACCACCTGCCGGTACAGCGGCTCGCCCATGCCGTGCAGGCATTGGAACTCGTACTGGCCCGCTGTGAAGTCGCCGTGCATGTCTTGCGCCAGATGCACAATGGCCGCCAGCGTGTGCGCGTTGTGTGTGGCAAATTGTGGGTACACCGCATCTGGCGCGGCCAGCATTTTTTGGGCGCAGGCCAGGTACGCCACGTCGGTGTGGTGCTTGCGCGTGTAGACGGGGTAGTCGCTTTGTCCATCCAGCTGAGCGCGTTTGATCTCGCTGTCCCAATACGCGCCTTTGACCAAACGCACCATCAGCCGGTGGCCTGTGCGGCGCGCCAGATCGACCACAAAGTCAATCACCAACGGGCAGCGCTTTTGGTAAGCCTGAACGACAAAGCCGATGCCGTGCCAACCCTGCAAACTGGGGGCCAAGCACAGGGCTTCGAGCAGGTCGAGCGAGATGTCCAGGCGGTCCGCTTCTTCGGCGTCGATGTTCAGACCCAAGTCGTATTGCTTGGCCAATTCGGTCAGTTGCAACACGCGCGGGAGCAGTTCGGCCATCACCCGCTGGTGCTGGGCACGGCTGTAGCGCGGGTGCAAGGCCGAGAGTTTGATCGAGATGCCTGGGCCCTGGATCACGCCCTGCCCGTTCGATGCCTTGCCGATGGCGTGGATGGCGTCGACATAAGCGCGCATGTACCGCTGCGCGTCGGCCTCGGTCAACGCCGCTTCGCCCAGCATGTCGTACGAATAGCGAAAGCCCTGTGCCTCCAGCGCGCGCGCATGTTGCAGGGCCGCCTTCACCGTCTCGCCGCTCACAAATTGCGCGCCCAGCATTAGCATGGCCAGTTGGACCCCCTGGCGGATCAGCGGTTCGCTGCCCTTGCCCATCAGCCGTGTCAGCGCAGACAGCATGGTGCCTTCGCTGTGCGTGGCCACCAGCTTGCCGGTGAGCAACAGGCCCCATGAAGCCGCGTTGACAAAAAGTGAAGGGCTGCGGCCAAGGTGCTGCTGCCAGTCGCCCTGACCCATCTTGTCGCGGATCAGTGCGTCCCGCGTGGCCGCATCAGGAATGCGCAGCAGGGCCTCGGCCAAACACATCAACGCCACACCCTCATCGCTTGACAGTGCGTATTCCTGCATCAGGCTTTGCACCCGACTGGCGCGGCCAACGCGTTGCGGGTTGTCGCGCAGGCCCTGTACCAGTTCGCGGGCCAGTACATCGGTGCGTTCGGCCAGCGCTGCGGGCATGCGGGCGGCTGCCAGGAGCGGAGCCAGGGCTTGCGCTTCGGGCAAGCGTGTGGCGTGGGCGATGGCTTCGCGCAGGGCGCTGCGTTCGGGCAGCGGGGCGCCAGCAGTGAAGTGGGCACCGGGGGTGGGCATCAATTCAAGGGTGGTCGTGGGAGCGTTCATGGCGTTGGCCTCGAAAATTGAGATGAATCGCCATGATCCGTAAAAATGGCAAAATTTTTCGCCAAAATCATCGATTTTTAATAAATAAAATCCAGTATGAACACCGAAATATCAGACATTGACCGCATTGATCGCCGCATCCTGGCGTTGTTGCAGCGTGATGGCCGCATCAGCAATTTGAAGCTCGCAGAAAGCGTCGCTTTGTCGCCTACGGCAGTGCTGGCACGGGTGCAACGCCTCACGCGCGAAGGGTTCATCTTGGGCTACGAGGCGCGGCTGAACCCGCTCAAGCTCGGCGCGGGGATGATGGTGTTTGTGGAAATCCTGCTCGATCGCACCAGCCCCAATGTGTTTGAGCAGTTCAAGGCGGCTGTGCAGGTGCGTCCAGAAATCATGGAGTGCCACATGGTGGCTGGGGGCTTTGACTACCTGCTCAAAACCCGCGCCGCCGACATGAACGCCTACCGTGAATTTGCGGGCACTGTGTTGTGGCAGTTGCCGGGCGTGCGCGAGACGCGCACTTATGCGGTGATGGAAGAAGTCAAGAACACGACAGCCCTGGCGCTGTAGATCAGTTCGCGTGCTTGCAATTGACGCGGCTTTGCACCTGCCCGCTAGCGCCGATCCGAACGCCTGCCGCTTACCCACGCGCCACTCAATGGTGCTCAGGCGACAGGGCCGTGCGGCACTTGAACCCAAAATGGACAGTTCTTTCACCACACACCAGGGACTCACATGCAACACATCGGATTTGTCGGCGCTTCGGGTTTGATGGGCCACGGCATGGCCAAGAACATCCGTGCCAAGGGGTTTGACTTGTCGATTTCGGTGCACCAACGCACCGCGCCCGTGCAAGACCTGTTGGCTGCAGGCGCCCGCCAGGTGGACAGTTATGCGGACTTGGCCGCTTGTGATGCGGTGCTCATTTGCGTGACCGGCTCACCCCAGGTCGAGGCGGTGGTGGCTGGGCCGGGCGGTTTGCTGTCCAAGGCACGCGCTGGCCTGATCGTCATCGACACCTCCACCAGTGAGCCCGAATCCACCCGACGCTTGGCCGCTCTGTGCGCAGCGCAAGGCGTGGTTTATGTGGACGCGCCGCTCACACGCACGCCCATCGAAGCCGAGGCGGGCAAGCTCAACGCCATGGTGGGGGCGTCGCCTGAGGTGTTTTCTCGCATCGAGCCGATCATCCGCGCTTACAGCGAAAACGTGTTCCATGTGGGCGAGATGGGCTCGGGTCACGTCGTCAAGTTGCTCAACAACTTTGTGGCACAGGCCATTTGCACCGCTACGGCAGAAGCCTTTGCGGTGGGCGCCAAGGCGGGGGTGGACCTGGACAAACTGGTGCAGGTCATCTCGGCCGGTGGGGTCAATTCGGGCCTGTTCCAGCTGATGGCCAAAACCCTGCAGGGCGACTACGGCGCGATGAAGTTCGAGTTGAACAACGCGGCCAAGGATTTGCGTTATTACGCCCACTTGACCGAGAGTGTGAAGGTGCCCTCCATCATCGGCACCAGCGTGCACCAGGCCCTGAACACGGCCGTGGCTTTGGGTTATGGGCGTGAGATGGTGCCCTCGCTGGTCAAGGCGCAGGCCCAGCTCAACCAGGTCACGATCGCCCAGTCTTAAAGCCTTGGGCGGCTAGGAGAGCCTGAGCCACCATCGTCAGTCGGGCATGGCGGGGCACGGTGCAAACCTGCACCCAGTGGCGCGCGCGTTAGCTCAAGCCTTGCCCACCACCCGCGCCATCTCCACGCACTTGTTGGAGTAGCCCCACTCGTTGTCGTACCAAGCCATCACCTTGATGAAGGTGCTGTCCAGAGCCATGCCTGCCTCAGCATCGAACACCGAGGTACAGACTTCGCCCCGGAAATCGGTCGACACCACTTTCGCTTCGGTGTAACCCAACACCCCTTTCAGCGCCCCTTGGCTTTGCGCTTTCATTTCGGCGCAGATTTCGGCATAGGTGGCCGGGCTGTTGAGCTCGGCGGTCAAATCGACCAGTGACACATCGCTGGTGGGCACACGTACCGCCACACCGGTGAGTCGGCCTTTGATCTCGGGGATCACCACGCCCACGGCTTTGGCCGCGCCGGTGCTGCTGGGGATGATGTTTTCCAGAATGCCGCGTCCACCGCGCCAGTCCTTGTTGCTGGGGCCGTCCACGGTTTTTTGGGTGGCAGTGGTGGCATGTACGGTGGTCATCAGGCCGCGCTTGATGCCCCATTTGTCGTTCAGCACTTTGGTGATAGGGGCCAGCGCATTGGTCGTGCAGCTGGCGTTGCTGATGATGGTTTGGCCTGCGTAGGACGCATGGTTGACGCCAAACACAAACATCGGCGTGTCGTCTTTGGAGGGGGCAGACATCACCACTTTCTGAGCCCCTGCGCTCAAGTGCTTGCCGGCGCTGTCTTTGTCCAAGAACAAGCCCGTCGCTTCGATGACCACATCCGCGCCCACCTCGTTCCATTTCAGATTGGCAGGGTCGCGCTCTTGTGTGAGGCGAATGCGTTGGCCATTCACGATCAAGGTCGAACCCTCGACCGCCAGCGTGCCCTGAAAACGCCCATGCACGCTGTCGTATTCCAGCATGTAGGCGAGGTATTCGGGCTCGAGCAGGTCGTTGATGCCCACGATCTGCACGTCCTTGAAGTTTTGTACAGCGGCACGCAGCACCATGCGTCCGATTCGGCCAAAGCCGTTGATGCCGATCTTGGTGGTCATAGGGGTCTCACTTTCGTTAGCGGGATGAAGACAGTTGCCAAACTGCGTCCAAACAGCTGGCGATGTAACCATCGTAGTCGAATTTATGAAACTTTATTACAGGGAATGCCCTGTCTCTGGGTTTGTTCGGGTTTAGTAACTGGGCTGCAGCGCCTGCTTCAAAGGTGCATTTGTGGCGCTTCAGAACCCCTGGACGGGGAGGATGGCGCACAGCTGTTTCGGAAGTCAAGCGCGCGCAGCAACTTGCTGGTTTCGGTGGTCAACCTGTTCATGGGACGCGCGGCTGGGATGGCCAAAATCAATTGGTTCCACATGGCCGGTGGGCCAATCGGTGCCCAAGAAACCTTGGGGTGGTTGGCTCGCAAGTTCAGGGCGCTCTCCGGCAATATTGAGCAGGCCATGGCGGTTTCGACCAAGGCGAGCGCGGAGTGCACGGCACCCACTTCGGCCACGATCTTCAAATCAATCTTTTTGGGCAATAAAAAAGCATCAATGAGGTTGCGGATGGGGTTGGGGCTGCTGGGCAACACCATGGGAAAGTCCTTCAGCATGTGAAGGCTGACTTGTTTGGGCAATGGGACCGATGCAGGGGCCACCAGCATCAATTTTTCACGCATCAATGTTTCGTATTTCAGCAAGGGCGTGGGGGCCGGATCAAACAGCAGCGCCAAGTCGATGCGCCCATGGATGAGGGCCTCTCTGAGGGACAGGCTCAGACCTTCAACGACGGTGATCAGTGCGTTGGGCCATTGTTCTCTGAACCGCTGGATCAAGGGAACGCACAAACCCATGGAAACGCGAAGCGGCAAACCCACCACGACTTTGCCGCTGGGCTCGTTGCGCATTTCTTTGATCTGAAACTTGGCTTCTTCAGCCGCGTTCAGCATCACCTTGGCATGGGACAGGAGCGCCAAACCAGCCTCAGTGATGTTGACACCGCGCCCTGTTCTCTCCAGCAATCGGTGGCCCAGTTCCGTTTCCAGCGCGGCAATTTGTCGGCTCAGGCTGGGTTGAGCCAGGTTGAGTGACACGGCGGCCTTGCTGAAACTGCCCCGTTCAACGACTTCGACAAAATAAGCCAGCTGCTTCAAATCCATAGCTAAAAAACATATCTGATATAGGTCCTATGTAGTTTACCTCTGGGTCTGAATCCTTCAAACTTGGCAAAATTCACTTCAATTAAGCGATGGAATATGCATCGGTTCAAATCAAAAGTTGCCATCGTCACGGGGGCGGGCTGTGTGGGGTCCGGCTGGGGCAATGGTCGCGCCATGGCCGTTCAGTTGGCCCAAGAGGGTGCCCGAGTCTTCGCGGTTGACCGTGACCCAGCGCGCTTGGCTGAAACCTTGGAAATGGCCGGTGATGTCCAAGGCGCGATAGAGACCTACGCCTGCGATGTCACCCATGCCCCCAGCATTGAAAAAATGGTTCAAGCCTGTTTGGACAAGTTTGCAACGATAGACATTTTGATCAACAACGTCGGAGGTTCTGCTGCAGGCGGGCCCGTGGAGATGAGCGAAGAAGTGTTTGACGACCAGATCAATGTCAATTTGAAAAGTGTGTTCTTGACCTGCAAATATGTGTTGCCCACCATGATCGCCAAAAAGAGGGGGGCGATCGTCAACGTCGCGTCCACCTCTGGCATTCGTTGGACCGGCAGCGCACAGGTGGCGTATGCGGCGACGAAAGCGGGCGTGATCCAACTCTCCAAAGTGGTGGCGGTGCAACACGCGCCCATGGGCATTCGCGTGAACACGGTGGTACCTGGTCAACTGCACACGCCCATGGTGGAAGTGCGTCTGGCCAAGCAACGCACGGGCGGGGATGTGCAAGCGCTGCTGGACTCACGCGTCAAACGCATACCGCTTGGTTTCATGGGCGATGGCCGTGACACGGCCAATGCCGCCCTGTTCCTGGCGAGTGACGAGGCGCGCTTCATCACTGGCACCGAAATCATCGTCGACGGCGGCATGACCGCTCGCTGCGACTAACATCCATTCAGGAGATCCATATGAAAAAACGCACACTGCTCTTCGCGCTTTTGTCTGCCATTTATGCACCCTGCGCTTTGGCTCAAGCGAACAACAAACCTGTGCGAATCATCGTGGCGTTTGCGCCCGGTGGTCCCGTGGATGCCATGGCACGGACCATCGCCGAACCCTTGGGTAAAAGCCTGGGCCGCACCGTGATTGTGGAGAACAAGCCCGGCGCGAGCGGCGCGATCGGTGCGGGTGAAGTCTTGAAAAGCGAGGCCGACGGCAGCGTGATTTGGTTGACCAGTGTGGGGGCTGCAGCCATCAACCCGGCGCTTTTCCCCAAGTTGACCTACAACATGCAAAAGGACTTCACGCCCATTTCCTTGGTGGCCAACAACGTGGAGGTGTTTGTCGCCCATGAGAAAAATCCCGCCAAAGACGCCAAGGAGTTCATTGCCAACGCCAAAGCCAAAAAAGAGCCGACGCCCATTGGTTCTTCTGGCAAGGGCAGCATTCCCCATTTGGCTTTGGTGCAACTCGAACAATCGACAGGGGCAGATTTGTTGCATGTGCCATTCAATGGCATGGCGCCTGCCCTGAACAACCTCCTGGGTGGTCAAGTCGATGGTTTCTTTGCAGATGTGCCTGCTGTGATGGCACAAATCAAAGGTGGGCGTGTGAAAGCGCTGGGCATGGCCTCCAAGACCCGCCATCCCTTGCTGCCCGATGTGAAAACTTTTGAAGAGCAAGGCTTCACATCTGTGGACACCAACAACTGGTATGGCATGTTTGCCTCCGCCAAGACGTCGCCTGAGGTGATCAAGCAGTTGAACCGTGCGGTGCAACAAGCCGTTGCAGATCCAGCGGCCCATGCCAAGATGACGCAATCGGGCGCAGAGCCCAAGTCATCCAGCCCAGAAGAGATGGGGGCCATGCTCAAGGCAGATACCGAAAAGTGGGCGCAAGTGATCAAGGCTCGCAACATCACGGGTGACGAATGAGCACCGATCACATCCGCGTGCCTTTGGTGGTGCAAGGCACCAGGCCTGAGCTCCAAGAGATCGAAGACCGTATTCTTCAAGAGCGCGGCCGTATTTCCTTGCTGTACCAAGTCTTGCTCAACAGCGCGCCCATTGCACAAGGCTGGGAAGCCATGCTCACTGCCGTGCGCAACAAAACATCGGTGCCCGCTGACCTGCGTGAGTTGATGATCTTGCGTGTGGCGGTGCTCAACAAAGCCAGTTTTGAATTTGAGGCCCACATTCCTCACGCTTTGAAAGCAGGCGTGTTGCAAGAAAAAATTGACGCCATCCAATGGATGGACTTGTCGGCCAGATTCAGCCCCGAAGAAAAGCTGATCCTCACCCTGACCGACCACATGACGCGTGACATTGAAGTGCCCGCCGCCCTGATGCAAGAGGTGACCGCGCGCTATGGTCCGGCACAAGTGGTTGAACTGGTGGCCACGGTGGCGGCCTACAACATGGTGTCCCGTTTCCTGGTGGCCCTGAACATTGTTCATTGATGGGGCCGCCATGACAACCCAATACCTCATTGAGCAAGCAAGTGCTGCACAACCAGCGTTGGCGGCTACGCCATCCACCTTCACTTGGTGGAAGTCGGCCGATGGCCAGAACTGGCGCGCTTATGTGGATGGCCCTCCAGACACATCAGGCAAGGCGACTGAAATTCAGCTGTTGACAGCGTTGCAAGGTGCAAGCCATGGTGTGAGTGGCAATTACCACTACATCGTGGAGACCGACATCGCCACAGCTGCAGAAGAGGAATTCAATGCTTGGTACAACACCGAGCATTTGCCGGGTTTATCGCGTGTGCCTGGAACGGTCCGTGCCCAGCGCTATTTGCGCCTTTCCAGTTCGCCCCGTTACATCGCCTGCTACGAGTTGCTGTCCCCTGCCGTCATGGAAAGCCCGGCATGGTTGGCCATTCGGCACACCGCTTGGAGTGCCAGAATTCGCCCCATGTTCATGAACACCGTGCGCCAATTGTTTATTCGCCACACGCCATAAGCGCAGCCATGATCAACAAAATTGCAGACTCGATGGCGCAGGCTTTTGAAGGGATTCAAGACGGCGCTTCGGTCATGATCGGCGGGTTCGGAACAGCCGGGATACCCCATGAACTCATCGATGGCCTGATCGCCCAAGGCGCACGCGATCTGACCGTGGTCAACAACAATGCGGGCAATGGGGACACGGGCTTGGCCGCACTCCTCCAAGCAGGCCGCGTGAAAAAAATCATCTGCAGCTTTCCACGCCAAGCCGACTCGCATGTCTTCGATGCTCTCTATCGCAGCGGAAAAATTGAACTGGAATTGGTGCCCCAAGGCAATTTGGCCGAACGCATTCGGGCCGCCGGTGCAGGGATCGGTGCGTTTTTCACCCCCACGGGTTATGGCACGCCGTTGGCACTGAATGCGGACGGCACGCCCAAAGAAACCCGTTTCTTGGATGGCAAACACCAAGTGTTGGAATTTCCGATCCACGCCGACGTGGCCCTGATCAAAGCCGAGGCAGGGGACCGTTGGGGCAATTTGGTGTACCGCAAAGCCGCCAGAAATTTTGGCCCGGTGATGGCCATGGCAGCCAAACGCACCATTGCGACCGTGCACCACGTGGTGGCGCTGGGTCAGCTGGACCCTGAGTCCATTGTGACGCCAGGTATTTTTGTGAGCCACATTGTTCAGATCGACCACAAGGCGACCTTGGGCGGTGGCTTCAAGCCCTCGGCGTAAGGAATTTCCATGAACCCGTACCAACGCCGCTCCAAAGAAGCATTGGCCGCCAAAGTGGCTCAAGATATTCCTGAGGGTGCTTATGTCAATCTGGGCATTGGTCAGCCCACCTTGGTCGCCAATTTCATCCCCAAAGGGAGGGAAGTCATTCTTCAAAGTGAAAACGGCATCCTGGGCATGGGCCCGGCCCCTGCAGCGGGCGATGAAGATTTTGACTTGATCAATGCGGGCAAACAGCCCGTCACGTTGCTCGCTGGCGGCGCATTCTTCCACCATGCAGACAGCTTTGCCATGATGCGTGGCGGCCATTTGGACATTTGCGTGTTGGGCGCTTTCCAGGTCTCTGAAAAAGGGGATTTGGCCAACTGGAGTACGGGTGAGGTGGGGGCCATCCCTGCCGTGGGCGGTGCGATGGACTTGGCCGTTGGCGCACGCCAAACCTGGGTCATGATGGATTTGCTGACCAAGTTCGGAGACAGCAAACTGGTGGCGACTTGCACCTACCCGTTGACCGGCGTGGCGTGCGTGAGCCGCATCTATTCTGACTTGGCGACCTTGGCATGTGGACCCCATGGCCTCGAATTGCTGGACATCGTCGACGGTCTGAACGTGGACGAACTTTCCCGATTGATTGGCTTGCCCGTGCGCCCATTGCAGGCTTGAAACCCGACATGAACACCCCATCTCAAGACACCGTGGTCCAAACCTATTTGGATCTGCCCCGCCCTCCAAAATTGGTTTTGCCGGCCAATGCCTGTGACAGCCATGTCCATGTTTTCGGCCCCATGTCCCGCTTTGCCTATTCACCACTGCGCAAGAACACACCGGCTGAAGCCCCCAAGGAAAAACTCTTTGCGCTGCATAAAAAGATGGGCATCACCCGCTGTGTGATCGTGCAATCGATCACACATGGCACGGACAACGCCGTGGTCGAAGACGCCATCGAAGCCGGGGGCGGGCGCTATTTGGGCGTGGCGTTGGTCGACATCAATGTGACCGACGGCGCGCTCAAAAGGCTGGCCAGTCGGGGATTTCGGGCGGTTCGGTTCAACTTCATGAAGCACCTTGCAGGCGGCCATGGTGTGGCCGACGTGCTCAAACTCACCCCACGTTTGGCCGCCTTGGGCATGCACTTGCAGGTCCATTTTGAAAGCACCCTGGTGCACACCCTGGGGCCAGCGCTGCGCCACAGCGCCGTGCCCGTGGTGATCGACCACATGGGCCGAGTGGATGCCAATTTGGGGGAAGGCCACGAAGACTTCCAAGCCTTGATGAAATTGCTGGACCACCCCCATCTGCACGTCAAAGTCAGCGGCATTGACCGCGTAGAGTCCACCTCCAGGCCCGGCAGCGGCTACCCCTTGGGTGTGAAACTGGCCGCACGGTTGGTGGAAAATTTTCCGGACCAATGTGTCTGGGGCCTGGACTGGCCGCATCCGAACCACACACACATTCCGGACGATGGTGAGCTGGTCGATGCACTGTCTGAAATTGCACCCACGCCAACACAGCTGGAAAAGTTGTTGGTTGTGAACCCCCAACGTCTCTACCAATTTCCGACTTGAGTGTGGCCAGTCCAAGGGATCGTGGCTGACAGCCGGTACACCATTGGGGCCATCCGTGTGCAGACCCACAGACGGATGGATGCGGGCGTTCAAGAATGACCCAGTGAATCAGGTGCACATGGTTCACACCTTGGATCTTCATTCTTTTATGAAAGCGCTCACCATGACATTCGAAACCAAAACACCCGCTGCCCACACAGCTGCACCCACCGTGCTCAAGCCTGAGCAACACCACAGCAAGGCCGCTGAGCATTTGGAGTTGGCAGCCAAATCACACAAAGAAGTGGCCAAGCTCATCAGCGCGAACGACCACACGGGTGCTCAAGCCCACGTCAAAGTGGCCCAAGAGCACCTGATGCACGCACAAACGCACGCACAAGCCGCTAAAAAGGCCATGCCTGCCGCCAAGTGATCCGCTTGTAGGGGCTCAAAATGCCGCCTGCTCCAAAAGGGCAGGCGGCTTTTTCGTTGGGGTGGCGGCTTTGTGCCCCACGGTATGCGGTGCTCAGTGCCACGCCCGCATGAGTTTTTTCCGAGCCGATGCTTGCACATTGACCAAACCCAAGTCGCCGCCATAGTGGGCCATGACACGGCGGTCCATCCAAGCAAACCACAGGGGCGGCAGGTAGGCCACCGTGATCATGGTGGCGTAGCCTGCAGGCAGTTGTGGCGCAGTGGTGAAATGCCGCAGCGCTTGGTAGCGTCGACTGGGGTGTGCGTGGTGGTCCGAATGCCTTTGCAGTTGGTACAGCAACAAATTACCCACCAGGTGGTTGCTGTTCCAAGAATGCTCAGGCGCGCAGCGCACATAGCGTCCTGAGGCGTCACGCTGCCGCAGCAAACCGTAATGCTCCACGTAGTTCACCACTTCCAGCATCGAGGCCGCGTACCCGGCTTGCCACAGCAAAAAGGGCACAACCACCCAGCCCAGCCATGCCGTCAACCCGCCAAACAGCAGCGCTGTCAGGCCCCATGCCTGCAGATTGTGGTTCTGAAGGTGCCAAACGCTGAGGCCTTGTTTGCCCAAGCGCTCTTTTTCCAGAGCCCAGGCCGATTGCAGGCTGCCCCATACCGAGCGCGGCAAGAAGGCCCAAAAGCTTTCACCCATGCGTGCGCTGGCCGGGTCTTGCGGGGTGGCCACGCGTTGGTGGTGCCCTCGGTTGTGCTCTACAAAAAAGTGCCCGTAGGCACTGGGCGCCAAGGCGATCTTGGACAACCAGCGGTCCAAGGCTTCTTTTTTGTGGCCCAGTTCATGTGCGGTGCCAATGCCAATGCCGTTGATGGCCCCCACCGTCAGGACCAAGGCGGCAAAGCCCAGCCAGGGCAAGGGTTGTGTGGCCGCTATCCAGGCCCCCAGCACCGTGCCGCTCCACTGCAAGGGCACATAAGCCCACACCAGGGCGCGGTAAAAAATATCGCTCTCGAGCTGCGCCACCGCTGATTCGGGCGGGTTGCTGAAGTCCTCGCCAAAGACGCGGTCGAGCACGGGCAACAACACATGGATGATCAGTGGGGCCAGCAGCATGAACCACCATTGCCCTGTCCAGACGAAAGCCAGCAAGGAGCTTGTGAATGTCAGGGGTATCGAAGGGCTCAGCAGCCACAACCAGCGCTTGTCTTGCCAAGCATCTTCGAGTGGAATGCTTGGATTGTTCACGGCTGAGGCCTGCTGAGGCGTTCAGGGCCAACAAATTCAAGGACGATCCGCATAACTTGTCTCCCAATGTGGTGCCATTGTGAGGGGTGTTGGGGCCAACGAGAGGTCGCCGGGACCCGGGGTCTGCTGGGAAAAACCCTGATGCACACAAGACAGGCCAAGGCACGCTGGAGCCCTTACATTGGACGCATCAAGCATTGGGAGAAGCGTTTCATGGAATTTGACTATGTGATCGTGGGTGGTGGCTCGGCCGGGTGTGTGCTGGCAGCCCGTTTGAGCGAAGACCCCACCGTGCAGGTGGCCCTGATCGAGGCCGGGCCGCCCGACACCAGTGCCTTGATCCATTGCCCTGCGGGCATCGCGCTCATGGCCCGCACCGAAATCGTCTCGGAGGGCTTGAGCACCGTGCCGCAACCGGGCCTGAACGGTCGCAGCGGTTTTCAGCCGCGTGGCCGCACTTTGGGCGGCTCCAGCTCGACCAATGCGATGGCTTACATCCGTGGCCAACAGGCCGATTACGACCACTGGGCCGAGCAAGGTTGCACGGGTTGGTCCTGGGCCGAGGTCTTCCCCTACTTTCTCAAGGCCGAACACAACGAACGCATCCACAACGAGTGGCATGCCCAAAACGGCCCCTTGAACGTGGCCGATCTGCAAAGCCCCAACGTGTTTGCCAAGCGCTTTGTCGAGGCGGGTGTGCAAGCGGGTTTGGCGCACACCACCGACTTCAACGGCCCCACCCAAGAAGGCGTGGGCCTGTACCAAGTCACGCAGAAGGCGGGCGAGCGCTTCAGCGCGGCCAAGGCTTACCTCACGCCCAACTTGGGTCGGCCCAACTTGCACGTCATGACTGGCGTGACGGTGGACCGCATCGGTCTGGTGGATGGCGTGGCGCGGCAGGTGCACACCTTGCAGGGTGGCCAGGCGCAGACCGTGACCGCCCGGCGCGAGATCATTTTGAGTGCCGGCGCATTCCACTCCCCCGCCATCCTCATGCGCTCTGGCATTGGGCCCGCAGCGCATTTGCAAAGCCTGGGCATAGACGTGGTGCGCGACTTGCCCGGCGTGGGCGAGAACCTGCACGACCACCCGGACGCGGTGCTGGTGGCCGATGCGCCGGGTCAAACCGATTTGATCGGCGTGTCACCCCGCGGCACATGGCACACCTTGCAAGCGCTGTGGGCATGGTGGCAGCACCGAAAGGGGCGCCTGACCACCAACTTCGCAGAGGGCGGTGCCTTTTACAAAAGCCGACCCGAAGAGGCGCACCCGGACATTCAGCTGCACTTTGTGGTGGCCAAGCTGGTGGACCATGGCCGCCAACTCACGTTGGGGCATGGCTATTCATTGCATGTGTGCTTGTTGCAACCCGACAGCCGAGGCCGCGTGCAATTGGCCGACCGTGATCCCAACAGCGCACCGCTGATTGACCCGCAGTTTTTGAGCGATCCGCGCGACCTGCAGCGCTTGCGCGACGGCGTGCGTCAAGCCCAGCGTATTTTGGCCCAGCCCGCATTGGCGGCGTATGGCAAAGAGTGGGCAGCATCCGCCGATGCCCATAGCGACGAACAACTCGACCACTGGATTCGCCAAAACGCCGACACGGTCTACCACCCGGTGGGCACCTGCCGCATGGGCCAAGACAACATGGCGGTGGTGGACGCGCAACTGCGGGTGCACGGCGTGCCGGGCCTGCGCGTGGTCGACGCGTCGGTCATGCCGCGCATCGTGAGCGGCAACACCAACGCACCGACGATCATGATGGCGGAGAAGGCGGCGGACTGGATACGCGGCAATTGACCATGAAAAAGCGCCCGAAGGCGCTTTGAGCGATGCCTTATGCCAGCGCCAGGGTTCCCCGCAGGGGCGATGTGGCAAAGCGAAGCGCCTCTGAGCCCCTGCGGGGAGCCCTGGCGCTGCCTGCCCATTCAGATCACTTCTTCTTGGCCACCACCCGCACCATCTCCAGGCACTGCTTGGCGTAGCCCCATTCGTTGTCGTACCAAGCGACGATCTTGACGAAGCGCTTGTCCAAGGCAATACCGGCCGTCGCGTCGAACACGCTGGCGCAGGACTCGCCACGGAAGTCTGTAGAGACCACTTTTTCGTCGGTGTAACCCAGAATGCCTTTCAGGGTGCCCTCGCTTTGCGCTTTCATTTCGGCGCAGATGTCGGCGTAGCTGGCGTCGCTGTTGAGTTCGACGGTCAGGTCAATCACCGACACGTCGGAGGTGGGCACGCGGAAGGCCATGCCGGTGATCTTGCCCTTGATTTCAGGGATCACCACGCCCACCGCCTTGGCCGCGCCCGTGCTGCTGGGGATGATGTTTTCCAAGATGCCGCGGCCACCGCGCCAGTCTTTGCGCGACGAGCCGTCCACCGTCATTTGGCTGGCGGTGGCCGCATGCACCGTGGTCATCAGGCCGCGCTTGATGCCCCACTTGTCGTTGAGCACCTTGACCACGGGAGCCAGGCAGTTGGTGGTGCATGACGCATTCGACACGATGGCTTCGCCCGCGTACTTTTTGTGGTTCACGCCGTAGACAAACATCGGGATGCTGTCTTTGGACGGGGCAGAGATCACGACTTTTTTGGCACCGGCGACGATGTGCATTTGGCTGGTGGGCTCGGTCAGGTAGTGGCCGGTGCATTCGAGCACGGTGTGCACGCCCATCTCCCCCCAGCGCAGGTGGTGGGCGTCGCGTTCGTGCGAGAGCTTGATTTTTTTGCCGTTGACAATCAGCGAGTCTTCGGTGAAGTCCACCGTGCCATCAAAGCGGCCATGCACACTGTCGTACTTGAGCATGTAGGCCAGATAATCAGAGGGCTTGGGATCGTTGATGCCGACGATCTGGATGTCGTTGTAGCCGTGCTTGAGCGCGGCGCGCAGGGCCAAGCGGCCAATGCGGCCGAATCCGTTGATACCCAACTTGATGGTCATGGTGAGAGCCTCAGGAGAAAGTTACGAAACCGTTACGTAACCGGATTGGAAACCAAGACCCTTGCGTGAGCCTGATCCCTTGGACATGACTTCAGCGCCCGTGGGCGCTGAAGCGGCCTATCCGGTCAGTGGCTGCCAGACGCGTTTCAGGCCTTGAGCAGCGCAGCGTGGACCGTGTCGGCCACGTTCTCGGCGGTGAAGCCAAAATGTTTGAACAGCACGGGCGCTGGCGCCGACTCACCGTAAGTGTCGATGCCGACCACGGCAGCGCAGCCGTATTTCCACCACCCGTCGGTGGAGCCCATTTCAACCGCCACGCGGGGCAGGCCTTTGGGCAACACGCTTTGTTTGTATTCGGTGTCCTGTCGGTCAAACACGTTGGTGCTGGGCATGGAGACCACGCGCACACCAATTTGGCGCTCGGCCAACAGTTTTTGCGCGGCCAGGGCCAGTTGCACTTCAGAGCCGGTGGCGATGATCACGCCGTGGGTCTTTTTCATGCCCACTTCGCTGGGCTCTGCCAGCACGTAAGCGCCGCGGCTGATGTCGCCCAGATCGCTCTTGGGCGAGTAAGTCAGATTTTGGCGGCTGAGCAGCAGTGCCGATGGGCGGTTGGCGTTTTGCAGGGCCACGGCCCAGGCCACGGTGGTTTCGGCGGTGTCGGCAGGACGCCACACGTCCAGGCCCGGAATCAGACGCAGGCTGGCGGCATGCTCGATGGACTGGTGGGTCGGGCCGTCTTCGCCCAGGCCAATCGAGTCGTGGGTGAAGACGTGGATCACGCGCTGCTTCATCAGCGCGGCCATGCGGATGGCATTGCGCGAGTAATCCGAGAAGGTGAGGAAGGTGCCGCCGTAGGGGATGTAGCCGCCGTGCAGGGCCACGCCGTTCATGATGGCGGCCATGCCGAATTCGCGCACGCCGTAGTTGATGTGGCGGCCGATTTTGCCGTCTTCGGTCTTGACCACGTCACCGGCCAAGTCCACGCGGAAAGCGGGGGTGCTCTTGGTGTTGGTCAGGTTCGAGCCGGTCAGGTCGGCTGAGCCGCCGAGCATTTCAGGCAGGGCGGCCGTGAACGCTTCCAGCGCCAATTGGCTGGCCTTGCGGCTGGCCACGGTCTCGCCTTTGGTGTGGGCGGCAACCACGGCGTCAAACGCGACTTGGTTGAAGTTCTTGGGCAAGGCGCCCTTCATGCGGCGCACGAATTCTTTGGCTTGAGCAGGGAAGGCGGCTTTGTAAGCGGCAAAAGCGGTGTTCCAAGCGGCTTCAGCGGCTTTGCCAGCGACTTTCGCGTCCCAATCGGCATAGACTTCCTTGGGGATCTTGAACGGCTCAGCCGTCCAGCCCAGGGCTTCCCGGGTGAGCTTGATTTCTTCAGCGCCCAAAGGCTCGCCGTGGGCTTTGGAGGTGCCTGCGCGGTTGGGGGAGCCCTTGCCGATGGCGGTCTTGCAGACGATCAGGGTGGGCTTGTCGGCGCTGTGTTTGGCACTGGCAATGGCGGCAGACACGGCAGCGGCATCGTGGCCGTCCACGGCGTCGATCACATTCCAGCCGCAGGCGGCAAAGCGCTGGGGCGTGTTGTCGATGAACCAAGGCGCGACCTGGCCGTCGATCGAGATGCCGTTGTCGTCGTACAGGGCAATCAGTTTGTTCAGCTTCCAGGCACCGGCCAGGGCCACGGCTTCGTGGCTGATGCCTTCCATCAGGCAACCGTCCCCCAAAAACACGTAGGTGTGGTGGTTGACGATGGCGTGGCCTTCTTGGTTGAATTCGGCGGCCAGCATCTTCTCGGCCAGGGCCATGCCCACGGCGTTGGTGATGCCTTGGCCCAGCGGGCCGGTGGTGGTCTCCACGCCGGGGGTCACGCCCACTTCGGGGTGGCCTGCGGTTTTGCTGTGCAGGGTGCGGAAGTTCTTCAGGTCATCGATCGACAGCTTGTAGCCTGTCAGGTGCAGCACCGAGTAAATCAACATGGAGCCGTGGCCGTTGGACAGCACAAAGCGGTCACGGTTGGCCCAGTGCGGGTTGGCCGGGTTGTGTTGCAGGTGATCGCCCCACAGCGCCACGGCCATGTCGGCCATGCCCATGGGCGCACCGGGGTGACCGGAGTTGGCTTGTTGTACGGCGTCCATTGCGAGGGCGCGGATGGCGTTCGCCATGTGTTGTGTATTGGCCATGGGGGCAGCTCCGGTGTTGAGTTCGGGAAAACCCGTGATTTTAGCGGGTGTCCGGTGAGGTCTTGGGCACCACGATGGCGCACCACAAAGCCTGCTTCAGTCCTGAGCTTCTTGGCGTTGCCGGGCCAGCAGATAACGGCGCATGGCCACGGCGGGGGCATCGGCCGCCACAGAAAACTCATACAGGTCTTCGGGCCGGGTTTGGGCCAAGGCTTGCTCCTGCAGCGCCAAGCCATCAACATCTTCTTGGAAAGCCACAAACAACTGCTCGTGCATGAAGCGGGTGGTGCTTGGGTCGCCCAAGGCAAAGTCGCGTCCGTGCACAATGAAATAATGGGTGCTGGTGGCTGTTTCAGGGGTGGGCATGTGCGCGGTGCGGATGCGAAATTGTGGGCGTTCGCTGTCGGGCAGATGGCAATCGTAGAAAGTCACCGACACCTCGTGCAGCCCCGGGCTGAGAAATTCAGAACGCACGATGCGTGCGGCTTGGCCTGGCCCCGTCAGGCCTGTTGGCCTGGCCCACACGGGGGGCAAGGTGGTGGGCACCACCTTGCGCAGCAAAGCAAATTGTCCATCGCCAATCACACTCTCAAATGCGGCTTTGGCGTAATCGGGGGTGCCAAAACTTTTGGCGTGCAAGAAACTCAAATGGGTCAGATCCAGCAGGTTTTCGTGCAGCCGGACATAGCTGCCTTGCAGGCTCAAATAGCCCTGCGACCGCTCCCACTCGGCGCTGTCCATCCAGTCTTGTGGTGGCAGTTGAGACAGGTCCGCTTGTGCAGCTTCGCCCATCCAAATCCAGACCACGGCGCCGCGTTCATGCGTGCGGTAAGCCCGGATACCGATGTTTTTCGGGCAGCTCGCTTGTGAGGGCACCTCGATGCAGTCGCCTTCGGCGTTGAAGCGCAGGCCGTGGTAGCCACACACGATGGTGTCTTGGGTCAGGGTGCCTGCCGACAGCGGCATGGAGCGGTGCGGGCAGCGGTCTTCGAGCGCCACCACGTGCCCCGCGCTGGTTCTGTACAAAACAAGCCGTCGCCCGAGCAAGGTGCGGGCCAACAACTGGTCCTTGATCTCCTCGGCAAAAGCGGCCACATACCAATCGTTCATGACAAAAGGCGTGTGGCGATCGGCCATGCGTTCAGACGCATTTTTTGCGGCCGCAATGACGGCGGGCTGTGGTCGGGTCATGGGTGTTAGAGCGTTGGGTGTTTGCACAACAGTTTAGGACGGCCCAGTGGGCTTTTCCTGTCCCGTGAGCGCCTCAAAACATGGCAACATCCCACCATGTCGATGCCAAACACTCCGATCCCTTTGTCTGTCGTTCTTGCCCCCGCGCAAGCCATGGTCCTTGCTGCTGGACGCGGTGAGCGCATGCGCCCTCTGACCGACACCACCCCCAAACCCATGCTGGGTGTGCGCGGCATGCCGCTCATGCAGTGGCCCATGCAAGCCCTGGCGCGGGGTGGCTTCACCCACCAATTGGTCAACACCGCCTGGTTGGGCGAGCAAATTCCAGCGCACTTTGGCGAGCGCGCCAACTGGCCCGGCTTGCCCGAGGTGCAGATCAGTTACTCCCACGAAGGCCAGGACTTTGGCCGGGCACTGGAAACCGCAGGGGGCATTGTTCGCGCCCTGCCCGGCTTGGCCGAGGTGTTTTGGGTGGTGGCCGGCGATGTGTTTGCCCCCGATTTCGTGTTCACGGCCCAGGCCGTTGAACGCTTTGTCGACAGCCCTGCATTGGCGCACCTGTGGCTGGTGCCCAATCCGGCGCACAACCCGGGCGGTGACTTTGGCTTGTCGGCCGAAGGCCAGGTGCTGAACCTGCCCCAAGGTGCGGCAGGACGCCGTCACACCTTCAGCACCATCGCGCTCTACAAAAAAGCCTTTTTTGCCGATTGCGGTGTGCCTGCGGGCAACCCCCAGGGCACCGCGCTGGCGCTGGCCCCTTTGCTGCGTGTGGCGATGGACCGTGGGCAGGTGACGGGTGCGGTGTATGCGGGCGACTGGACCGATGTGGGCACGCCCGAACGGCTGGCGCAGCTCAATCACGGCTGAGTCTTTTGAACGCATCGTCTTTCCTGGGCGCGAGCCCCTGCTCGCGCATGGGTCTAGGGGCGCACAGGCATTCGGCCGCAGAGGCGCCCTCCTACAATGTGCAAATGACCTCGAACCCCCTCTATGCCCAACGCCGTGCCCGCCTCGCTGCCCAACTGGGCGCAGGCGGGATCGCCATCATCCCCACCGCGCCTGAGCGGCCGCGCAACCGCGACAGCGATTACCTCTACCGGCATGACAGTTACTTTTATTACCTGACCGGCTTCACCGAGCCGCATGCCAGTTTGGTGATCACAGCCGAGGGCGAATGCACGCTGTTTTGCCAGCCCAAAGACGTCGAGCGTGAAATCTGGGACGGCATCCGCCTAGGGCCTGAGGCCGCTCCTGCGGCTTTGGGCGTGCACCGTGCTTTGCCCATCGGCGAGATGGCCGCGTACATGCCCAAGCTGCTGGAAAACCGCAGCACTGTTTGGTATCCCTTTGCCATCCACACGGGCCTAGAGAGTTTGGTGAACGGCTGGCTGCAGTCGGTGCGTGCGCGCGTGCGCTACGGCGCCTTGTGCCCCGAGCAGCAGCGCGACCTGTGCAGCTTGCTCGATGAGATGCGGCTGGTGAAAGACGCGCACGAGCAGGACATCATGCGTCGCGCCAGCGCCATCAGTGCCCGTGCCCACATCCGCGCCATGCACCGCAGCGCCGCCATGCTGCGTGCGGGCCAAGAGGTGCGCGAATACCACCTTGACGCGGAGTTGTTGCACGAGTTCCGGCAAAGCGGCTCGCAGTACCCGGCTTACGGCTCGATCGTGGCGGGCGGTGCCAACGCCTGTGTGCTGCACTACCGTGCCGACACGGCCTTGATCCAAGACGGCGATCTGGTGCTGATCGACGCAGGGTGCGAGTTGGATGGCTACGCCAGCGACATCACCCGCACATTCCCCGCCAATGGCACATTCACCGGCCCGCAACGCGCTTTGTACGACCTGGTGCTGGCCTCTCAAGACGCAGCCGTGGCGGCCACCAAAGCCGGTGCCCGTTTTGTGGACCCGCACGAGGCCACGGTGGCCGTGTTGGCGCAGGGCTTGCTCGATGTGGGCTTGCTGGACAAAAACAAGGTGGGCAACGCGCAAGACGTGATCGCCAACCGCAGCTATTTCCAGTTTTACATGCACCGCACCGGCCACTGGTTGGGCATGGATGTGCACGACTGCGGCAGCTATGTGGAGCCCTCGCAGCTGGGCCAGGTCAGTGAGCGCCGGGACCCGCTGAGCGGCGAACTCATCAAAGACCGCCCCAGCCGCATCCTGCAGCCGGGCATGGTGCTGACCATCGAGCCAGGCCTGTATGTGCGCCCTGCACCCGGTGTGCCCGATCAATTTCACAACATCGGCATCCGCATCGAGGACGATGCCATCGTGACCGCCTCGGGGTGCGAGCTGATCACACGCGGCGTGCCGGTCAAGGCCGACGAGATCGAAGCCTTGATGCGCGGCTGAAAGGCCCATGCAACCCTCTCTGCAGCCGTCTTTGCGGCCCGCTGTGTTGGGCACGCTGCTCGCTATCCAAACGGGCAAGGTTCGCCCCCTGATGGTGGGGGGGCGCAAGCTGGTGTCGGCCATTGGCAAAACCACCGTGTCTGGACCCATCGAGGTCGGGGTGCTGGGCCTGGCGGGTGATGAGCAAGCCGATTTGTCGGTGCATGGCGGCTTGAGCAAAGCCGTCTATGCCCTGCCTTCAGAGCACTTGGCTTGGTGGCAAGCACAGCGGCAATCCCGTGGTGCGACGATGTTTGAAGAAACCTTGGCCCCTGGCTCTTTGGGTGAGAACTTGAGTTTGCAAGGACTGCTTGAGCATGAACTCTTCATTGGTGATCGTCTGGACTTTGGCGAGGTGGTTTTTCGGGTGACCCAGCCGCGCGAGCCCTGTGGCAAATTCAATGCGGTCATGGCTTACGCCCTGGCCGCCAAAGACATGGTGCACAGCGGTCGTTGCGGTTTTTATCTGGCGGTCGAGCAAGCCGGGGCTTTGCAAGCCGGGGCGACTTGCCAAGTTCTGGCAGGACCGCGCTCCACCCGCGTCAGCGAGGCTTTGCAGCACAAAGCCTGGAAACATCTGCGCTGAAGCGCCAGATTTGTGCAAAAAAGTCAAAAGCCAACTCACTTGTTGCGGCCATTGTCATCGCCAAATCTCGGTCATCCCGCGTCTACAATGAAACTGACGTGGATCTGTCATTTTTCCAAGTTGACACATTCTTTTCCATTTCAGCCCCATTGCTAAAGCCCAGCGGCCACAGGGCACTTTCCTACAACGGAGCACAACAATGACAAACAAAGCCCAAGCCGAAGAAAAACGCGCCCAACTGCGCAAAGCCGCCCTGGAGTACCACCAGTTCCCCACGCCCGGCAAAATCGCCATCGCCCCCACCAAGCAGCTGGTCAACCAGCACGACCTGGCCTTGGCCTATTCGCCTGGCGTGGCTGCACCCTGCGAAGAAATTGTCAAAGACCCCGCCAACGCATTCAAATACACCAGCCGAGGCAACTTGGTGGGCGTGGTGACCAATGGCACCGCCGTGCTCGGGCTGGGTGACATTGGCCCGCTGGCCAGCAAGCCGGTCATGGAAGGCAAAGGCGTGTTGTTCAAGAAGTTCTCGGGCATCGACGTGTTCGACATCGAGATCAACGAAAAAGACCCGGACAAATTGGTCGAGATCATTGCTTCGCTCGAACCCACCTTTGGCGGCATCAACCTCGAAGACATCAAGGCACCGGATTGCTTCTACATCGAGCGCAAATTGCGCGAGCGCATGAAGATCCCGGTCTTTCACGACGACCAGCACGGCACTGCCATCGTGGTGGGCGCGGCGATCCTCAACGGTTTGAAAATCGTGGGCAAAGACCCCAAGAAGATCAAGCTGGTCACATCCGGCGCAGGCGCAGCAGCTTTGGCTTGTTTGGGGTTGTTGGTCAAGCTGGGCATTCCCCGCGAAAACATCTGGGTCACCGACTTGGCCGGCGTGGTCTACGAAGGCCGCACCGAGTTGATGGACGAGGACAAGATCCAGTTTGTGCAAAAAACCGAGCACCGCACACTGCGCGAAGTGATTGCCGGGGCGGACGTGTTCCTGGGCTTGTCGGCCGGGGGCGTACTCAAGCAAGACATGGTGCAGTCCATGGGCCCCAAGCCCCTGATCTTTGCGCTGGCCAACCCCAACCCTGAAATCAACCCCGAAGACGTCAAAGCCGTACGCGATGACGCGATCATGGCCACAGGCCGCACCGATTACCCCAACCAGGTCAACAACGTCCTGTGCTTCCCTTACATTTTCCGGGGTGCTTTGGATTGCGGCGCGACCACCATCACATTGGAGATGGAAATCGCGGCGGTGCACGCGATCGCTGAGCTGGCCCAAGCCGAGCAAAGCGAAGTGGTGGCGGCAGCCTATGTGGGCGAGCCCCTGGCTTTTGGTCCTGAATACCTCATCCCCAAGCCCTTTGATCCGCGGCTGATGATGAAAATCGCCCCGGCTGTGGCCCAGGCCGCAGCCGAGAGCGGTGTGGCTTCGCGCCCCATTGCCGACATGGATGCTTACCGGGAACGCCTGCAAGGCTTTGTGTACGCCTCGGGCACCATGATGAAGCCGATCTTCACGGCAGCCAAGCGCGCGCTGAAAAAACGCATTGCGTACAGCGAGGGTGAAGAAGAGCGCGTGTTGCGTGCTTCCCAGATCGTGGTGGACGAGGGCATTGCCCGTCCCACCTTGATTGGCCGTCCGGCGGTGATCGCCGAGCGCATTGAAAAATTCGGCCTGCGATTGAGACAAGAGCTGGACTACGACGTGGTCAACGTGGAGCAGGACGACCGCTACCGCGATTTTTGGCAGACTTACCACCGCATGACCGAGCGCAAGGGCATCACCCAACAAATCGCCAAAATTGAAATGCGCCGTCGTTTGTCGCTCATCGGTGCCATGTTGCTGCACAAAGGCGACGTGGACGGCATGATTTGTGGCACTTGGGGCACCAACCCCATGCACTTGAACTACATCGACCAGGTGGTGGGCAAGCGCGCTGGCGTCAACACCTTCGCCTGCATGAACGGCTTGATGCTGCCCGGGCGTCAAGTGTTCATGGTGGACACCCACGTCAACTACGACCCGACAGCCGCACAATTGGCGGAGTTCACCGTCATGGCCGCCGAAGAAATGCGCCGTTTTGGTATCCAGCCCAAAGCCGCCTTGTTGTCCCATTCCAACTTCGGTTCTTCCAACGAGCCCAGCGCCATCAAAATGCGCGACGTCTTGGCCCTGTTGCGCCAAAACGCGCCGTGGCTGGAGGTGGATGGCGAAATGCATGGCGATGTGGCTTTGGACCACGCCGCACGCCAGGTCATCATGCCCAACTCCAGCTTGATCGGGGACGCGAATTTGCTGGTTTTGCCAAACATTGATGCGGCCAACATTGCCTACAACTTGCTCAAAACTGCGGCGGGGGGCAACATCGCTGTGGGGCCGGTTTTGCTGGGTGCCGCCAAGCCGGTGCACATTTTGACGCCCAGCACCACGGTGCGCCGAATTGTGAACATGACGGCGCTCACTGTGGCCGATGCGAATGCTGCTCGGTAAGGCTTTAAACCAGAGCGTGTGCTCACTTAAGTGGTGATTGCCCCGACAAGTCCTGCTTGTTTTTTGGGCATTCGCTTGCTTTTTTGACGGGATTGCCTCACACTAGCGCCTTCGAGTTTTCGGGTTAACCCGGAGGCTTCTGAAAGGTGTTTTCATGAAGGTGGCTGGATCCATGGCTGCCCCGCGACGCTGGCTGACGGTGTTTTTGGGGCTGTTTCTGTCAATTTGCACGCTTGTGGTGCAAGCCCGTCCAGCTGCCGATGCACAAGATGCGCCCACGGTGTGGGTGTCAGACTTGCCGCGTGAAGGCCAAGAAACTTACCAACTCATCCATCAAGGAGGTCCTTTTCCTTATGAAAAGGACGGGACAGTTTTTGGCAACCGCGAGCGACTTCTGCCCCGCGCGATGCGGGGGTTTTACCGTGAATACACCGTCAGAACACCCGGTATCAAGCATCGCGGAGCGCGGCGCATCGTTTGTGGTGGGCAAGCCCCTCGAAAGCCGCAGGCCTGTTACTACACGAGTGACCATTACGCGAGTTTTCGCATGATTGTCGTCAAGCCTTGATTGTTGATTTTAGAGAAAGACCACGGAGATGGACATGCCGATTCGTCAAGACCAAGAGACGCCCCTGAAGGGCGTGAGGTCCAACATCGTGCAGTCGATTCGCGCTTACCGCGTGAGCGACTTGCAAGAGGCCGCCCAAGGCCTGGGCCACCACTTTTTGTACGCCAATTTGGCCGAAGCCCAAAGCAAACAAGATGTGCTGGACCTGATTGGTGCCCAATTCACGCTGCCGTCGCACTTTGGCAAAAATTTTGATGCCCTGTACGACTGCATGACCGACCCTTTGCACAAGTCTGGCCCACAGCCCGGTTTCATCGTGGTGCTGGAGCAAATTCCGGCTCACGTTAAATTTGACAAGGAAGCCCGCGAGCAATTGCTGGACATCTTCCGTGACACCGCCGATTACTGGGGAGACAGGAAGATACCCTTCCGATGCTTCTATTCTTTTCTGTAGCCCGTTCTGCGCAAAACAGCCAAGCAGGACGGGCGATTGAGGCACAAACAACCGAGGCCGTGGTGGCCGAATCGGTCGAAGAAGGGGAAAAAATGCCCACCGACAAACTGGTGGACGTCTCCCCTTTGGCGCTGCGCATGAGCAGCCCATTCAACGCAGGTTATTGGCTCGCCGCAGCCTGATCACCTGGGCTGCCGCTCCTGCGGCAGTTCTCAAAAAGCCCGTCCAAGACGGGCTTTTTCGTTGGCGCTGCCCGGGACGAGGGGATGAGATGCCGTTTAGACGGCTTGTGCCAAAGCCACAAACTCGGCCACTGGTACTTCTTCGGCGCGGCGCTGCAAGTCGAAGGTGCCGCCAAAACCTTGTTCATCCAGCCATTTGCCCAGGGTGTTGCGCAAAATCTTGCGTCGCTGGCTGAATGCCACCTGCACCAAGGTCTCTAAGGTTTTGACATTGACTTGGGGGGGCTGGGCCAGTGGCACCATGCGCACCACCGCACTGTCCACGCGAGGCGGTGGATCAAAGCTTTCGGGCGGCACGAACAGCACATTGGCCATGTCGTAGCGCCACTGCAGCATGACCGACAGGCGGCTGTAATCGGAGGTGCTGGGTTGGGCCACCATGCGGTCGATCACTTCTTTTTGCAGCATGAAGTGCTGGTCTTCGATCACATCCACTTGCGCCAGCAAATGGAACAAGATGGGGGTTGAGATGTTGTAGGGCAGGTTACCAACCACCCGGATTTTGGGTGAGGCTGCCCCCGCGCTGGGGGCCTGCATGTGCTGCGCCAAGGCCCTGAAGTCGACTTTGAGCACATCCGACTCGACCACCGACAGATGGGGGTGTTCGCGCAGGCGCACCGCCAAATCGCGGTCCAACTCGATCACCGTCAGGTGGCCCAAGCGTTCCACCAAGGGCTGTGTCAGGGCGGCCAGACCCGGGCCGATTTCGACCATGGCTTGCCTGGCTTCGGGGTGGATAGCGTCCACGATGGCATCGATGATGCCGCCGTCGGTCAAGAAATGCTGACCGAATCGTTTGCGAGCGATGTGTTTCATTGTGGTGGCTCGCGCATCTCAACGTAAGCACGCCCACGGATGTCCTCTACCCAAGAGGCATAAGCTTCGTCGAGCTTTTTCTCGCGCAGGGCGCTGCGCGCCAATGTGCGTTGCTCTTGATCGCTCATGGGGGCATTGCGGCGATCGGTCACCTCGATCAGGTGCACACCAAAGCGTGAGACCAACGGTTCAGCCACTTGGCCGGGCCGCAGTCGGTTCATGACCTGCTCGAATTCAGGCACAAACATGCCGGGGTTGGCCCAGCCCAGATCGCCGCCTTGCTGGGCGCTGCCGTCTTGTGACATCTCCCGAGCCAGCGCTGCGAAATCAGCTTGACCGGACACCACCGCTTGCCGAATCTCGGTCAATTTGGCCACCGCCTGGGCTTGCGACAGTTGTGCCGTGGGGCGCAGCAAAATATGGCGAGCACGGGTTTGGGTCACCAGCAAGGTGGTGACTTGCTGGCGCTCCAGCACTTTGAGGATATGAAAGCCAGCGGCCGAGCGCACGGGCGCAGCCACTTCACCGGCCTTGAGCTTGCGTGTGGCCTCTAAAAACAGTTCGGGGTAGCGATCGGCAGGGCGCAAGCCCATTTCGCCACCATTGGCGCCCCGGTCCGGTGTTTGAGAAAAGGCTTTGGCCAACTCCGCAAAGCTCTCACCCGCTTGGGCGCGGCGTGCCACATCGGCGGCGCGTTCACCCAAGGCATTGATGGCAGATTCGCTGCTGTTGTCGGGCACCGCAATCAGCACCATGCCCAAATTCAATTGCGTGGGCACTTGCGCGGCTTGGGCTTTGAGCTGTTCACTCAGAAATTGCTCAACCTCCAATTCACCGATACGGACACGGCCTTCAATTTCACGCTCGCGCAAACGGGTGAGGGTCAGTTGAGTGCGCAATTGTTCGCGAAAAGCGCTGACCGAAATGCCCTCTTGTGCCAGCCGCTTGTGCATGTCCTCGCGCGAGAGCTGGTTGCTGCTGGCCACGTTCAGTTCGGCCTGCTCAACAGCTTCGTTCTCAATCTTGATGCCTGTTTCTCGGGCCAGTTGCAGTTGTGCTTTTTCATTGATGAGTTGTTCGACGGCCGTGCGGGTCAATTCCGCGTCCGTCGGACGGTTGCCGCCACGCGCGGACGCTTCGTTGGCCAAGCGTTGGCGCAACACGTGCACTTCACGGTTGGTGATTGGTTCTGAATTGACCACGGCCACGATGAAGTCGGCTTGGCGCACTGGCGCCGCAGTCGCCGTCGTGGCGCTGTTTTGAGCCATGGCCGTGTGCATGCTGAGCAAGCCCATACCCGCCCACAGCGTGTTCCAAAACAGGGCGCAAACAGGGGATGACAATTTATTCATAGTGCTGGAATCGGCTGGGTTGGACCTGGCTGTCGCGCAGGTATTGGTAGCGTGGAATGTTGTCGCTGAGGCTCTTCAAGGGGCTCACGCCGACGCGTGCAAGGCCTATGAACTCCAGTTGAAACAGGATCCGGCTGGTTGAGCTGGCACCGTTGTTGATGACGATGTTGGAGTTGTTGGTTTGGAGCCTTTCAAAGGCGATCCGGCCCAACCAGCAACCTGCATCGTATTCCAGGCCAACCAGGGTGTCCACGAGGCTGCCTTCTTTCAGGCTGTAGTTGAGTCGGCCGACCGAGTACCAGCGGTCGGGTCCCAGGCCTTGGCCGGGTGTTCGCGACCAAGCGCTTTCGGTTGCCCGGTCGGTTTGGCCGACCCAATCGCTCAAGGGCCATTGCCAGCCCACTTCCACAAACTCTGACTGGGGCGTGGCTTGGTGGTTGGCACGGTAAGCGGCGTTGATCACGCGGTATGCGCCGCGGCTGTAGCGTCCCTGTAAGGTGGTGCGGGCGATGTCGTGCGTTTGGTTGTTGGCTTGCACGGTGGCATCGAGTGACCAGCGGTCGTCCCAGCGGACAGCCGCACCGAACAAAATGTCGCTCAGGCCAGAGCTGCTGCCCGTTTGCTCCGGCAAAACCACCCGTTGGTCAGAAAATCGGATGCGCTGTGCCACACCGACCTTGAGCATTTCGGCGCCACTGAGCACATCAAAAAACCGGCTGCTCACGCCCAGGGTCAGGGCGTCGTTGTCCACCAAGCGGTCATGGCCCACATAGGTGTTTTCGCTGTAAATGGTGGACAGGTTGAAGTCGGTGGCACCGCTGTCGTAAACCGGCAGGAGACTTTGGTCTTTGTATGGTGTGCGGGCATAAAAGGCCCGGGGTTCGAGGGTTTGCAGCACGTCGCGACCGAACCAGCGGGTCTCGCGCTCGAACACCAGCCCGGTGTCCAAGCTGAAGGTGGGCAAGACACGGTTGACCGCCGTGGCGCCGTTGTCGAGGGCCCTGTCCATCTGGTAGCGCGTGGCGTGCAGTTGCAGTTTGGGGGTCATGAAGCCCCAAGGCCGAATCCAGGGGCGGCTGACTTGGGCTTGCACGAAACTGCGCTCACCGTTGCGCGGTGGCTCTGTGTGGGTGATGCGTGAGAAGTCGGCCTCAAAGCGGGTGGTGTCACCCACCACCGACCAGTCGAGTCCATTCGCTTGCCACTGGCCGTAGCGCAGGGTGATCTGTGGGGCCCTGTCATAAGGCGGCGCGGCGTCTTGCAAATTTTGCCAGCGCTGCACTTGGGCGTTCATGATGAAGTCACCGCGCCCCCAGGACAGGACACCTGTGGAGGGCAGGATGCGTTGGGTCAACGCCGAGCCCGAACGCGGGAAATCTCGCCAGTAGTTGTTGTCGCTGACCCGGTTCAGGGTCAGTCCCAGTCCAATGCGCCCGACGTTGTCCAGGCCGGTCTCGATGCCGCCGTTGTGCTGGCTGGTCAAACCCCAACGGCGCTCATCGCGCAACTTGTCAGATGGCATCCAGTTCAGGCGGACCTGACCGTTGTAGTCGCGCTCCATGTAACGAAACTCGGTGTCTGCGGCGATGCCGCGCTGGCTCATGACGTGGGTGGTCACCGTCGCATCGCGATGGGGGGCGATGTCAAAGTAATAAGGCTGTGCCACTTCAATGCCATTGATCGTGTCCACACTGAACAAGGGCGGTAGAAAGCCGGATTTGCGCTCATGGGTCAGGGGCAAGCTGATCGAGGGTGCTGCAAAGATGGCCACATCGTGAAAGCGCAACTGAACGCCTTGCGCCAGGATGCTCGATTCTTCTTCGTCAATGGTCAGCTGGGTGGCTTTGAGCAGCCACTCGGGCAACCATTCAGGGCCAGGTGTTTTGCGGCAGGTCGTGTACTTCGCTTGGCGCACGATCGTTCTTTGCTTGTCCACAAACTCCACTTCGCTGGCTTGACCGTAACCCCCGCTGGCATACAGTTCGAATTCTGGCTTGTCAAAGCGCCCTTGAAAACTGTCCACTTTGAGTGTCAGGTGCGGGCCTGAGAACACGCTGGTGGTGGTGCTCACGCGCACTTGGCCTTGGGCATCCACCACGTCTTGCGTTTGATCGTAGTGCAAACGATCTGCGCGCAAAGCCAGGCCGGGGCGACGGATGCTGCTCTCGCCCTGCACCACCAAATCCATGTCGGGACGTGCGGTGATCTGCGCCCCTTTGACAAAAACCGCCCCTTCTGAGCGCTGTCGTTCAGAGAGTTTCTCTTGCAGCATGGGGCTGCTGCGCAAGGACCACTGCGCGGGTTGGGCGCAAGACACACCGACGCTCCAAGCCAGCAGCCAAGTCAGGGCCACGCTGCAGCGGCCGTGGGCCGTTGAACGGCTTATCGACCAACGAAAAAATGCGAAAAGAGAGGGCACAAAATGGGGGAAGTTACGAAAGAGTCAGCCTGTCTCCCGCACAGGAAGGCTGCAACAGGCTTTGTAGAATGCGATTATCCATGAGCCACCCTTCTTCCTCCCCCATTCTCCCGTCGACAGCAGTGTCGGCACCCTTGTCTGTTCTCGTTGAGGCTGTTCCTTGGTCGGACCCAGAACGGCAGAGCTTGTTCACGGCATGGATGGCCCGCGTGGCCCAGGCGCACGGACTGGTGCCTGAAACCCTGCGGATTGCCTCGGCCGACGCCAGCTTTCGCCGCTACCTGCGGGTGGACACAAGGCAAGGCGGCAGCTGCATCGTCATGGACGCGCCGCCTACAAAGGAAAATTGCGAGCCCTTTGTGCGCATCGCCGCCTTGATGACATCCGCGGGCCTGAATGCACCCGAAGTGCGCGATTGGCACCAGGCCCACGGCTTCATGTTGTTGAGCGATCTGGGTGATGCCACCATGATGTCGGCCATTGACGCCGAGCGCCCCCAAGCCAACCACGGCCTGTACATGCAGGCCGTGGACGTTCTGGTGCAGTGGCAGTTGGCCTCGCGCCCCAGCGTGTTGCCGCCCTATGACGCCGCTTTGCTGAACCGTGAACTGAGTCTGTTCCCCGATTGGTATTTGGCCCAGCACCGGGGTGTGCAATTGCAAGGCACTCAGCGCGAGGTGCTCGACAAGGCTTTTGCCCTGATCGTGCAACGCAATTTGGCCGCACCCAGTGTGTATGTGCACCGCGACTTCATGCCGCGCAACCTGATGATGCCTTTTGGCAGCAATGCACAGCTGGGTGTGCTGGACTTCCAGGATGCGGTCTACGGCCCCATCAGCTACGACATCGCCAGTCTGATGCGCGATGCGTTTTTGACCTGGGACGAAGACTTTGTGCTGGACATCACCATCCGTTATTGGGAAAAAGCCCGCAAAGCGGGCCTGATGGACTTTGAAGACTGGCACAGCGACTTTGGTGCGTTCTACCGCGCTGTTGAGTGGATGGGCCTGCAGCGTCACCTGAAGGTGGCGGGCATCTTTGCCCGACTCACCTTGCGCGATGGCAAACCCAAATACCTGGCCGATGCGCCGCGTTTCCTCGACTACATCCGCAAGGCCTGTGACCGTTACCGGGAGCTGGGCCCCTTGCTCAAATTGATTGACGAGATCGAAGGCACCACACCCGAAGTCGGTTTTGCTTACGGGCGCATGTGAGCATGCCGCGCTTTTACTGCCCCACCCCTTTGGCCCCAGGCCTGCCGCTCAGCCTGCCCGCTGGCGCGGCCCGCCATGTGCAGGTGCTGCGTCTGCAGCCGGGCGATGTGATCACTTTGTTCAACGGTGAGGGTGGCGAATTTGACGCCACCGTCACCCGCATGGGCCGCAGTGATGTCGATGTCGAGGTGGGTGCACACCACCCGATCGAGCGCGAGGCGGCTCGCCCAGTGCATCTGCTGGTGGGCATCACGGCCAACGAGCGCATGGACTGGTTGGTTGAAAAAGCCACCGAGCTGGGCGTGGCCAGCATCACCCCCGTGGTGGCTGAACGCAGTGTGCTCAAGCTCAAAGGCGAACGCGCCGACAAAAAGCTGGCGCACTGGCAAGGTGTTGCCGTGGCCGCGGCCGAGCAGTGCGGGCGCAACCGAGTGCCCACGGTGCACGCGGCGCTCACGCTCAAAGCGTGGTTGGCACGGGCCGACGCCGGCGAACGCTGGGTGTTGTCTTTGTCAGAAGGCACGCAAGCCCTGTCGGCCATGACCGGCAGCGGCCCCGTCACCGTGCTCAGCGGCCCCGAAGGGGGCCTCAGCCCCAGCGAAGAAGCTGTTGCCTTGGCCGCCGGGTTCACGCCCATCACATTGGGCCCGCGCGTGCTGCGGGCCGAAACCGCCCCCTTGGCGGTGTTGGCCATTTGCGCCTGAAGCCTGCGGGCGATGGGTGGTGGGCGATGGGTGGTGGACCACGAAGCTTCGTCGCGGGCAGTGCGCCGAGGCGACATCAATTCATAAGCGACTGGCGATACACTGCCCTTGATGAACCCTAACCTGATCCTCCTCACCCTCTGCCAAGGGCTGTTCTTCACGAACAACGTCACCTTCATTGCCATCAACGGCTTGGTGGGTTTGTCCATGGCCCCTTTGGGTTGGATGGCGACTTTGCCGGTCATGGGCTATGTGGTGGGCGGTGCACTGTCAACCGGCTTGGTGGCCAAGAGCCAGTCGCGCTGGGGGCGCAAAGTGTCGTTCCAGTTGGGGCTGATGGTGGCGTTCTTGTCGGCACTGCTGGCCGCCTATGCCGCATGGAGCCACAACTTTTGGCTGCTGGTGGCGGCCACAGTCATAGCGGGTTACTACAGTGCCAATGGCCAGTTGTACCGTTTTGCAGCGGCCGAGTTGGCGGCGGATGGTTTCAAGGAAAAAGCCGTCTCACTGGTGTTGGCGGGTGGTTTGATCGGCGCCATCGTGGGCCCCAACCTCGCCTCGCGCACCCGTACTTTGTACGAGGTGCCGTTTTTGGGTGCCTACATGGCGCTCGGTTTGGTGGCGATTTTGGCCATGGTGTGTATGAACTTCATTCGCTTTCCAGCGGTGCCCGCCAAAAAGCCGGGCGACAGCGTGGGGCGCCCATTGTCAGAAATCATGCGCCAGCCGGTGTTCATCGTGGCCGCTGCTGCCGCGGCTTTGGGCTATGGTGTGATGAACCTGCTGATGGCGGCCACCCCGCTGGCCATGCAGGTGTGTGGCTTCAGTTTTGACGATGCGGCGTTGGTGCTGGAGTGGCATGTGATCGGCATGTTCGCGCCGGGGTTTTTCACAGGCCACTTGATCAAAAAATTCGGCACCTTGCAGATCATGGCGGTGGGTGTGGTTATCAATTTCGCGTGCATCGCCATCGCACTCTCTGGTGTTGAGCTGCACCAGTTCCTCATCTCGCTGTTCTTGCTGGGGCTGGGTTGGAATTTCCTGTTCACCGGCAGCACCACGTTGGCCATGAAGGCTTGGACACCTGCTGAAAAAGACCGGGGCCAGGCGGCGATCAATTTCTTGGTGTTCGCCACCATGGCGGTGACTTCGTTCGCGTCAGGCGCCTTGGTCACCACACAGGGTTGGACGTGGCTGAACATCGGCTCCTTGTTGCCTGTGACCCTGACTGGCATGGCGCTGGTGTGGATGGTGATCCAACAGAAAAGCGTGCCAGCAGCCAGCGCTGGAGCGCGGTGAACACCTGAGCGCGGTAGAGGTCGTTGAAAATCTCGTGGTACATGGCCTCAAAACACTGGGCTTGAACCACGGCCTGTGGCGCGGCGTCCACAAAGTCTGCGGTGGCCTGCGCGTTGACCAGCTTGTCTTGCCCTGCGTAGAGCACCAAGGTCGGCACTTGCCACTGAGCCGCATCGTGCAAGGTTTTCTCGCCGTTGTCCAAAATCCAGGCGGCCAAGCTTGTGGAGATGCGGCGATGTACCCGTGCATCGGCTTTGTAGGCTTTCACCACGTCCGGATCGCGTGACACGAAGTCGGCTTTCAAACCATTGTCCACCCGCAGGTGTGGCAGCACTTTGGGCACTGTGGCCAGCAGCATTTTCTGAAACAGATTGGGGAAGGCGCCCAGTGCAGGGGAAGACAGGACCGCCGCCTCGACGGGGCGCAGTTGTTCGGCCAGTGTGCGGGCCACCACCAAGCCCCCCATGCTGTGGCCCAGCAAGATGAGTGGTGTGCCCACCAAGGCTGGCCGCTGCCGGGTGTCGTCGATCACCCGGCACAGATCGGCCTGCAAACTGCCGGGGCGCAGCATGGCACCGCGTGGGCCCTCGGACTGGCCGTGGCCTTGTTGGTCATAAGCGCGTACCGCAAATCCCCACTGCTGCAAATGTGCGGCCACTTCGCCGTAGCGCCCGGCGTGTTCGCCCAAGCCGTGCACCAAAAGCACCGTGCCCAAGGGCGGGTGTGCCGGCATGGCCCAGTCGTACAAGGCCAGCGGCCCTGCCTCGCCTTGCAAGCCGGATACTTGGGGGCGTGGCAAAGACGGGCGTGCGATCACGTTCATCAAGGCATCCTCGCCATCACTTCGGCCACCGCTGCCGTGAGTTTTTTGGCATAGGGCACGTGCAAAAATTCGTTCGGACCGTGTGCGTTGCTCTTGGGGCCGAGCACGCCGCAGACCATCATTTGGGCTTGGGGGAAACCGGCGCTGAGCATGTTCATCAGCGGGATGGTGCCGCCCTGGCCGATGTAGCCCACGCCTGTGCCAAAGTGCGCTTGACTGGAGGCGTTGAGCGCCTGCTCGAACCAAGGCAAGGTGTCTGGGGCGTTCCAACCCGTCGCACCGCCGCCGCTTTCGAACGTGACTTTGGCCTGGTAGGGCGCGTTGTCTTCGAGCAAAGCTTTCATCTCGGCCACGGCTTGCGCAGCATCCACCAGCGGGGGCAGGCGCAAGCTGAGTTTGAAGGCGGTGTAAGGCCTGAGCACATTGCCAGCATCTTTCAGGGCCGGAAAGCCCTCCGCACCGGTCACGCTCAGTGTGGGTGTCCAGGTGCGGTTGAGCAGGGCTTGGGTCGGGTCGGTGGTGGTGGGCAGTGCAAAGCTGGTGGAGCCACCGCAGTCGTAGTGCGCCCAAGGGAAGCGCTTGTAGACCTCGTCGCCCAAAATGGCCGCCGTGGCCTTTGCTTGCGCCAAGCGCTCGGTGGGCACTTCGCAATGGAAACTCGCGGGCAGCAAGCGGCCAGTGGCGCTGTCCTCCAGCCGGTCCAGCACCTGGCGCATGATGCGAAAACTCGAGGGCACCAGGCCCGATGCGTCGCCCGAATGGATGCCTTCGGTCAGGATTTGCACCTTGAGCGTGCCGCTGGCCATGCCGCGCAGGCTGGTGGTCAGCCACAGTTGGTCGTAATTGCCCGCGCCGCTGTCCAGACAAATCACCAGACCCACATCGCCCATGCGGGTGCGCAAGGCGTCCACATAAGGCAGCAGGTCGTACGAGCCCGACTCTTCGCAAGTCTCGATCAGGCCGACGATGCGCGGGTGGGGCGTGTTTTGACTCTTGAGCGCTTGCACCGCCGCAATGCTGGCGTAAACCGCATAACCGTCGTCCGCGCCGCCCCGGCCATAGAGTTTGCCGTCTTCGTACACCGGGGTCCAGGGTCCGAGGTCGTTGCGCCAGCCGTTGAACTCGGGTTGTTTGTCCAAGTGACCGTACATCAGCACCGTCTGGCCCGACCCCTCGCTGGCCGCGCGGGTGGCGGCCACTTCAAAGAACATGACTGGCGTGCGACCGGGCAACTGGATGATCTCGAGCGTGAGGCCTGCCACCTTTTGCGCTTCGACCCATTGGGCGGCGCGGCGCAGCACCGATTCGATGTGGCCGTGCGCGGCCCAATCGGCATCGAATGCCGGTGACTTGGCGGGAATTTCGATGTAATTCTTCAACTCGGGCAGGATGGTGCTGTCCCAGGCTTGGGTCACGTCGTTCAGGGCGCGGGCGCTGTCGAGCAGGCCATCGGGCATTTCGCGGTGCAAGGGGGCATTCATGGGGGGAGACTCCTCGGGGCGGCTCAAAAGAAAAGACTGTAGCGGTTTTGGCTGGGACTGGCCACGCCTGGCCCGCGCAACCCTTTGGCCAATCGTTGGTACAGTCTGGGGCATCCAAGTTGCCTCGTGGCCTTGAATCACGGGTGGCTTGGGCTCACACTGAAAGTCGTCGATCAGGCGGCGAAAGAGACCCGACCATGGATGCCCCAACCACCGCCAATCCCAGCCTGTACTTGTTTGAAAAGTTCGAGGCCGGGGTCATCCATTTGGATGCCCAGCGCAATGTGCTGGCCATGAATGACTATGCGCGCCGGGTTTTGCCGGTGGACGAGAAGCAACCCTTCAACAAACTGGTCACGTCGTTTCACCCCGAGCGCTCCAAACCCAAGGTCAATTTTTTGCTTGATGAGGCCTCCGGTTGCCCCATGGCCAATGCGGTGCCGATGACGATGATCATCAACATCCCCGAGCAGGTGCTGCTGATCAAGGTCAGCCGCCTGGGCGATGCCCAAGGCGAGACCACGGGTTTTGCCCTGGTGTTCTACGACGTGACGCAAGTCGTCAGCCAAGACATGCCTGCGGTTCAGGCACCCGCCCACAACATGCGTTTGTCCCGCATTCCGATGGTGGCCGATCACAAGGTCTTGTTTGTGGACACCGCCGATGTGCTCAGTCTGGAGTCGCAAGCCCACTACACCCGGGTGTTGACCCGCGAGGGCTACCACTTTTGCAATCTGAGCATCGGCGATCTGGCGCTTCGCCTGGATCCGGCACAGTTCATGCGCGTGCACCGCTGTTTCATTGTCAACTTGCAAGCGGTCCAATCTTTGGGGCGTGAGGGCAGCAAAACCCACATCGTGCTCAAAGGCAAAAACACCCAAGCCGTGCCCGTCGCTAGGGGCGAAGTGACCCGTCTGCGCGAAGCCCTGGGTTTGGGCTGAGTCGCGCTCTGGACGCGAGCGCCTGGGGGCGATCTCCCCGCGCCATCAAGCGCCCATCACGGGGTGTATGGCGGGTTTCCGGTGGCCAAACCGAGGGTATTCACTGGACCTGGCGGCACCTTGGACATTCCCTGATTGCGAGGCGACGAAAGTCTGATCAATGCATTTCGTGCTCTATAAAGTGCATTTCGTGCAACAAATTGGCCATTAAGCGACGAAATTGGATAAAACCCGACTGGATAGTCGGAAAAGGACTCTCCCCAATACTTGTGAACTGTTTTCACAAAACTCAGGAGACCCTTGATGATTCCACCGCGTTTTGAATACCACGCGCCCAAAACCGTCGGCGAAGCGGTTGCTTTGCTCGGCCAATTGGGCTCTGACGCCAAGCTGCTGGCCGGCGGTCACAGCCTGCTGCCCATGATGAAGCTGCGATTTGCAGCGCCCGAGCACCTGATCGACATCAACCGCATTCCCGAACTCAAGGGCATCCGCGAAGAAGGCGGTACCGTGGTCATTGGGGCCATGACGGTGGAAAACGAGCTGATCAACTCGCCGCTTTTGCAAGCCAAAGTGCCCCTGCTGTGCGAGGCGGCCAAGCTGATCGCCGACCCCCAGGTGCGCAACCGCGGCACCATTGGCGGCGACATCGCCCACGGCGACCCCGGCAACGATCACCCTGCGCTGTCCATCGTGATAGATGCCTCCTTTGTGCTCGAAGGCCCGAAGGGTCGCCGCACCGTGGCGGCGGACGGCTTTTTCTTGGGCACCTACATGACGCAGCTCGAAGAAAACGAAGTCATGTGTGAAATCCGCGTGCCCGCATTTGCAGCGGGCACCGGCTACGCCTACGAAAAACTCAAGCGCAAGACCGGCGACTGGGCGACGGCCGGCTGTGCCGTGGTGATGCGCAAATCGGGCGACCAAGTCAGCCACGTGCGTGTGGCCCTGACCAACGTGGCCCCGGCCGCGTTGCGTGTGGAGGCTGCGGAAGCCGCCTTGCTGAACAAACCCTTCAACGCCGACAACGTGCAAGCCGCCGTGGAGGCCGCCATCGCCGCCTGCGATCCCGCCGAAGACCTGCGTGGCGACGTGGAATACAAGACCGCCATGGCCGGCGCCATGGTCAAACGCGCCTTGAACAAAGCTTGGTCACGTTGCGTCTGAAACACAAGGAAATAAAACCATGTCCAAAAAACTCGTCACCGTATCCGTCAACGGCAAAAAAGAAGAAAAAGCCGTGGAGCCGCGCACCCTGCTGATCCACTTCTTGCGCGAAGAACTCAACCTGACCGGTGCCCACATCGGCTGCGAGACCAGCCACTGCGGCGCTTGCACTGTCGATGTCGATGGCCAATCGGTCAAGTCCTGCACGCACCTGGCGGTGCAGTGCGATGGCTCGGAAGTGCTCACTGTCGAAGGCCTGGCCAACAAGGGCGTGCTGCACGCCGTGCAAGAAGGTTTTTACAAAGAGCACGGCTTGCAGTGCGGATTTTGCACCCCCGGCATGCTGATGCGCGCCTACCGCTTTTTGCAGGAGAACCCCAACCCCAGCGAAGACGAGATCCGCCACGGCATGGCCGGCAACCTGTGCCGCTGCACCGGTTACCAGAACATCGTCAAAGCCGTCCAGTACGCCGCCAAGAAACTGCAAGAGCCCGTTGCGGCTTGATGCGCCACCCCATTTGATCGGAGACACACATGAACGCACCGGTACAAACCGCTGAAGCCCGCGAAATTGCGTTGGCTGGCATGGGCGCATCGCGCCTGCGCAAAGAAGACGCCCGCTTCATCCAGGGCAAGGGCAACTACGTGGACGACATCAAGATGCCCGGCATGCTGCACATGGACATCGTGCGCAGCCCGATTGCCCACGGCCGCATCGTCAAGATCAACAAGGAAGCTGCGCTGGCCATCCCAGGCGTCCACGCCGTCCTGACCGCCGACGACTTGAAGCCCCTCAAGCTGCACTGGATGCCCACCCTGGCGGGCGACGTGGCCGCCGTGCTGGCCGACCAGAAAGTCCACTTCCAGATGCAGGAAGTGGCCATTGTGATTGCCGATGACCGCTACATTGCGGCTGACGCGGTCGAAGCCGTGGAAGTCGAGTACGAAGAACTGCCGGTCGTGATGGACCCCTACGCGGCTTTGCAACCCGATGCGCCTGTGATCCGTGACGACCTGGCGGGCAAGACCGAGGGTGCCCACGGCAAGCGCGACCACCACAACCACATCTTCACCTGGGATGCAGGTGACAAGTCGGCTGCCGATGCTGCGTTTGACAAGGCCGAAGTCACCGTGTCGCAGCACATGTACTACCCCCGCGTGCACCCTTGCCCGCTGGAGACCTGCGGCTGCGTGGCCTCCTTTGACCCGATCAAGGGCGACCTGACCACCTTCATCACCTCGCAAGCGCCGCACGTGGTGCGCACTGTGGTCTCCATGCTCTCGGGCATCCCCGAATCCAAAGTGCGCATCGTCAGCCCCGACATCGGTGGCGGCTTTGGCAACAAGGTCGGCATCTACCCCGGTTATGTGTGCGCCATCGTGGCTTCTATCGTGCTGGGTCGCCCCGTCAAGTGGGTCGAAGACCGCATTGAAAACATCTCGTCCACCGCCTTCGCCCGTGACTACCACATGGACGGCGAACTGGCCGCCACCGCCGACGGTAAGATCACTGGCCTGCGCGTGAACGTGGTGGCCGACCACGGCGCCTTCGACGCCTGCGCCGATCCGACCAAATTCCCTGCGGGCATGTTCCACATCGTCTCAGGCAGTTACGACATTCCTGCGGCGCACGCGAGCGTCAAGGGTGTCTACACCAACAAGGCCCCCGGTGGCGTGGCTTACCGCTGCTCCTTCCGCGTGACCGAAGCGGTGTACCTGATCGAGCGCATGGTCGACGTGCTGGCGCAAAAGCTGGGCATGGACAAGGCCGAGATCCGGGCCAAGAACTTCGTCAAGAAAGAGCAGTTCCCCTACACCAGCGCCTTCGGTTTTGAATACGACTCGGGCGACTACCAAACCGCTTTGGACAAAGTGCTCGAAGCCGTGGACTACAAAGGCCTGCGCGCCGAGCAAGCGGCCAAACGCGCCGACCCCAACAGCCCCACGCTGATGGGCATTGGTTTGGTGACCTTCACCGAAGTGGTGGGTGCAGGCCCCTCTAAGATGTGCGACATCTTGGGCGTGGGCATGTTCGATTCCTGCGAAATCCGCATCCACCCCACCGGCAGCGCCATCGCCCGCATGGGCACCATCACGCAAGGCCAGGGCCACCAGACCACTTACGCGCAGATCATCGCCACCGAGCTGGGGATTCCGTCTGAAGTGATTCAGGTCGAAGAAGGCGACACCTCCACCGCGCCTTATGGCCTGGGCACTTACGGCTCGCGCTCCACGCCTGTGGCCGGGGCCGCCATCGCTTTGGCCGCCCGCAAGATCCACGCGAAAGCGCGCAAGATTGCGGCCCACATGCTCGAAGTCAACGAGAACGATCTCGACTGGGAAGTGGACCGCTTCAAGGTCAAGGGCGACGACAGCAAGTTCAAAACCATGGCCGATGTGGCATGGCAGGCCTACCACCAGCCACCAGACGGCCTGGAGCCAGGTTTGGAGGCCGTGCATTACTACGACCCACCGAACTTCACCTTCCCCTTCGGCATCTACCTGTGTGTGGTCGACATCGACCGCGCCACGGGCGAGACCAAAATCCGCCGCTTTTATGCGCTGGACGACTGCGGCACCCGCATCAACCCGATGATCATTGACGGCCAGATCCATGGCGGCCTGACCGAAGGTTTTGCCGTGGCCATGGGCCAGCAAATGCCCTTTGATGCACAGGGCAACTTGTTGGGCAACACCTTGATGGACTACTTCTTGCCCACCTTCGTGGAAACCCCACACTGGGAAACCGACCACACCGTGACGCCTTCGCCGCACCACCCGCTGGGCGCCAAGGGCGTGGCCGAGTCACCCCACGTCGGCTCGATCCCGACCTTCACATCGGCGGTGGTCGACGCCTTCTCGCACCTCGGTGTCACGCACTTGGACATGCCGCACAACGCTTTCCGTACTTGGAAAGCCTTGCGCGAGCATGGCGCCGCTTTGTAATCAGGAACCACCATGGAAGTCAAACTCGACAAACAATACCCACTGGATGTGGATGCGGCACGGGCTTGGGCCCTGCTGACCGACCTCAAAGCCACCGCCAACTGCATGCCCGGAGCGGAGATCACCGAGCAGCTGTCCGAGACCTCGTTCAAGGGCGGCGTCAAGGTCAAAGTGGGCCCGGCTGTGGCCCAGTTCGGCGGCACGGTGGACGTGGTCGAATCTGTGCCTGCTGAGCGCAAAATGGTCTTGCGTGGCAAGGGCGCTGACAAGGGCGGCTCGTCCGCCTCGATGGACCTGACCGCGATCATCACCGCCGACCCGGCCAACCCCGCGCATTGCGTGTTGAACGGCCAAGCGTCGGTGATCGTGAACGGCAAGTTCGCGCAGTTTGGCGGCCGCATGATGGTGCAGGTGTCCGACATGCTGCTGGCGCAGTTCGTCGAGAACTTCCGCCAGACCGCGCTGACCTTGCCTGCGGCAGAAGGCTCGCCTGCCGCTGCGCCGGTGGCTTCGGGTGCCGAGGCTGCAGCGCCGGCGGCCGCGCCTGCCGCCCCCGTGGTGGCCCGTGAGATCAATGGCCTGGCCATCTTTTGGGCTTTGCTCAAGAGCTGGTTCGGCGGCTTGGTCGGCAAGAAAGCCTGAGCATGACGATGCCAGACCTGAGCGCCACCGCACCCTCTCCCGCCGAGCAAGAGCGCTTGCTGCGCGAGCGGCTGCAGCGTTCGGGTTATCTGGCCGATGCCGACCTGGCCACCACCGTGTGGCTGGCGTCGGCCTTGCAGCGCCCCTTGTTGCTCGAAGGCGACGCGGGCGTGGGCAAAACCGCCTTGGCCACGGCCTTGGCCCAATCACAAAACGCCACCCTGGTGCGCCTGCAATGCTTTGAAGGCCTGGACTTGGCGCAAGCCGCTTACGAATGGAACTACGGCCGCCAGTTGATGGCCATCCGCATGAGCGAAGCTGCCCAAGATGGCGCTGGCCGTGTGCGCGAATCCGATGTGTTCAGCCGCGACTATTTGCTCGAGCGCCCTTTGCTGCGCGCCATCAGCCAGACCGGCCCCTGTGTGCTCTTGATCGACGAGATCGACCGTGCCGATGAAGCCTTTGAAGCCTTCTTGCTCGAAGTGCTGGCCGAGTACCAAATCACCGTGCCTGAGATCGGCACCATCCGCGCCACCCACATTCCGCAGGTGATTTTGACGAGCAATGGCACGCGTGAGCTGTCCGATGCGCTGCGCCGCCGCTGCCTGTACCACTACCTCGATTACCCGACGCTGGCGCGCGAGATCGCCATCGTCAAAACCGCTTTGCCCGAGGCCGACACCCGCTTGGTCGAAGACGCGGTGCAGTTCGTGCAGCGCCTGCGCCGCGAAGACCTGGCGAAGATCCCCGGCATTGCTGAGACGCTCGACTGGGTGCGTGCGCTGTTCCAGCTGCGCCACAGCCAATTGCCCGAAGACATGTCGGCCGTGCTGGGCACCCTGGGCTGCTTGCTCAAGACCCGGGAAGACCGCTTTGTGATGGGTCCTGACCGCCTGCGTCAGCTGGTCGAAGGCCGACGCAGCGTGGGCGTGGCTGAGAATGCCAACGAGCAGGCCAAAGTGGCGGCATGAGTGCCCAGGACGCCGCCACCGACAGCAGCACGCCGACAGTGCGTCTGGCCGGTTTTGCTGCGCTTTTGCGTGAACATGGTCTCACGGTGGGCGTGGCCGAGCAACAAGCCATGCTGCAGGCGATGCTGTATCTCGGCCCCTTGCACGAGCGTCCATTGCAAGCTGCTTGGCGTGCCATTGCCTGTCACAGCCAGCGCGAATGGCAGTTGTGGGCCGATGTGTACGAGCGCTTTTGGCACCCCGAGAAATTGCGCGGTGGCGTCAAAGTCAGTGGCCAGACCCGGCCCAGCCGCCACCTGCGCCAAAGCGTACAAGCCATGCACGACGAGATGCAGGCGACCCAGCAACCGGCCAGCCAGGCCGGCCAAAGCGCAGCACCACAAACCGCAGGCGACATGGCGTCCAACCCGCCTGCACAAAGCGATGCTGGCGTGCCTCGCGCCCAAGGCGGTGCCAGCCGTGCCGAAGCCTTGCACCAGCGCGATGGCCAAATGTGGATGCCGCAAGAACTCAGTGCCTTGCAAAGCTTGGCCCGTCAGATCACGGCCAAACTGCAGCCCCGCGCCACCCGCCGCTGGCGCGTGGCCCCACGGGGTCAGCGGCTGGATCTGCGTCAGACCCTGCGCCGCAGCGTGGGTTGGGGCGGTGAGTTGTTGCAACCGGCCTGGAAAGTCAAACGCGTGGAACCCCCGCGCCTGTTCATCCTGGCCGATGTGAGCCGCTCGATGGAGTCACACGCGGCACTGTTCTTGCGCGTAGCGCGCGCCTTTGCGCTGGAAGGCGATGCGCGGGTGTTTGTGTTTCACACCCGTCTGGCCGAGGTCACGCCCTACATGCACCGCGACACGCCTGCGATTCAGGAAAAAATCAATGCCGTCACCGCTGGTTTTGGCGGCGGCACGCGCATTGCCGCGAGCCTGCAAGACTTTGCCCGACACCATGCGCGCGCGCAGCTCAACCGGGGTGCCCGTGTGTGGGTGTTCTCGGACGGCTTTGACACCGATGGGCCGGAGCTCTTGCGCGTAGCCCTGCAGGAAGTGCGCGCACGTGGTGCACGCATCACTTGGTTTCACCCCACGCGCCAGGTGCCTGCGGCCGGGGCTTTGCAGCGCGCGCGTGCCATGATTGAACGCTTCGTGCCGCTGGCCACTTTGGCCGACTTGGCCGCAGCCCGCCACGTGCTGCACTGAAGCACGTGGACAGCACATGCCATTGAAAAACGACGACAAGGAAAGCGCCATGAACCGCAACGAATGGATCAGCCAAGCCGCCCGCTTGCAAGCCGCCGACCAGCCCTTTGCGCTGGTCACGGTGCTCAGTGCCCAAGCGCCCACCTCGGGCAAAGCGGGCGACAAGGCAGTGGTCACGCCCGATGGCCAGATCCACGGCTGGATCGGCGGTGGCTGCGCCCAGCCTGCCGTCATCAAAACGGTGCGCCGTGCTTTGCTCGACGGCCAGCCGCGCAAGATACGCATTGCCCCCTCGGACGAAAGCGCCGAGCGCGATCTGGGCGATGTGCTCGAATTTGGCATGGCCTGCCACTCCGGCGGCACGCTCGAATTGTTCATTGACCCGGTCATGCCCAGTGCCACCTTGACCGTGGTGGGCGACTCGCCTGTGGCCCGTGCGTTGGTGGGCTTGGCCCCTCGCGTGGGTTTGCGCGTGGCGCTGGTGGCGCAGGGCGCGCAGGCCGCCGATTTTCCCGATGCCGACAAGGTGCTGGACAGCGACGATGTCGCTGCTGTCAGCGCGCGTTTGGATTCGCCCTTCGTGGTGGTGGCCACGCAAGGCCGCCGCGACCTGCAAGGCCTCAAAGCCGCACTCGCCTTGCAGCCGCAAGGCCTGTGGTTTGTCGCCAGTGCCCGCAAAGCGGCCGTGTTGCTCGACACCTTGGTGACCAGCGGTGAAGACCCCGCGGCCGTGGCCCGCATCGTGGCGCCGGCGGGTGAATTCATCGGCGCGCAAACGCCCGAAGAAATTGCGCTGTCGGTGCTGACTTCGGTGGTGGCGGCACGGCGTGGGCGGGAGCCGGTGGCGACCCAGGCCACTGGGGCTTGGGCTGCTTTGCCACCGTCCATGGCGCCTTCAACCCTTGCTGCATCTGCATCTGCATCTGACGCTGCGTCGTCTTCTTGCTGCGCGACCACTGCGGCCATCGAGCCCAAGGAGCTTGCCAAGTCCCAGGCCCTTGCGCCGGTCGCTGCCGGCACTTGCTGCGGTGGGTCCCAAGCGACGGCGGGCCAAGCCGCTGCCCTGGCGTCCGATGCCGTCCCAGCTCGGACAGCCGAGCCAGCATCGGCCAGGGTGGCTGTGCCAGCATCGGCCAAATCTTCTTGCTGCGGAGGCTGAACATGGGTTGCATTCTCAAAGGTGGCGGGGGCTTGTACAGCCGCGTCACGGTGGGCGCGGTGTTGTTGGCGGCAGGCGCAGGCTCGCGCATGGGCAACCGCCCTAAAAGTCTGCTCGAATTGGGGGGCGTGCCATTGATCCGCCGCCAGTTGATCGCCCTGTCGGGCGCGGGGGTGGATGAAGTGGTGGTGGTGCTGGGCCACTACGCCGATCGCATTGAAGAGGCGGTCAAAGAGTTTCCGGTGACTTTGGTGCGCAATCCCGATCCGGATGCGGGCCAGATTTCCTCCTTGCGTTTGGGCTTGCAGGCCCTCTCGCCCAAATTGGACGCGGTGCTGGTGGCCTTGGCTGACCAGCCGCTGATCAATTCTCAAGACATCAATGACCTGATCGGTGCCTACAAAAAACGCCCCGCTGGCGCGCAAGTGGTGCAACCCACGGTGGACGGTTTGCCGGGCAACCCGGTCATGTTCAGCACCGAGGTGCGCGACCAAATTTTGGCGGGTGCCGCCCATGTGGGTTGCCGCCAGTGGCAGTCGGCCAACCCCGAGCAAGTGCACCCGTGGGCCACGCCCAACGCCCGCTACCGGACCGATGTGGACACCCTCGAAGACATCGAGGCGCTGGCCGCACGCACAGGCCACCGGCTCAAGTGGCCAGCCGATTTGTGCATCGCCGCTTGACTCCGGCAGGCACCGCCATGATCCAGCCCGACCCGCTCCACACGCTGTGGCACACGCCCATTGGCGTGCACCGGTTTGCGCAAGCCGAGGCGGTCAACGACGTGTTGGTGCGCGTGTTTCAGACCATGCGGGCCACGGATGTCGCTCAGTCCGGGGCGGCGCCCAAAGCCTTTTACGCCAGCCGTGACGATTTGCTGCAACGCATTCGCCTGCCCGAGTGGGAGCAGCTGGTGCGCTTCATCGTGGACAGTGTGCGCCAGACCGTGGTGCTGGCCAACCAAGGCGCTTGGCCCGAGGCCAAACCGGGTTTTCAGATCGCGCTGCGCGGCATTTGGTTCCAGCTGTCCAGCCAAGGCAGCCACCACGATGTGCACACGCACGGCAACTGTTCGTGGTCGGGCGTGTATTGCCTGCAAGTCGATCCGCCTGAGCAGCGCTGCCAGCATCCGGTGCTGGGCGCGGCCAATGGGGTGACACGGTTCTATGGTCCACACTTCAACCGGCTGGGCGGCGCGGCCATGGATTTTGGCAACGCCTATTTGCAAAATGCGCACCTGGACATCGCGCCGGTGCCGGGTCAGTTGGTGGTGTTCCCCTCGTGGCTGGCGCACCAGGCCATGCCCTACCACGGCGAGGCCGAGCGGGTGATCGTGTCCTTCAATGTGAGCGTGCACGCGGCCGGTGGTTCCGACCAATTGCATGGGTACGCACATGTCTGACACCCGACATGTTCCACGGACTCGACAAGGTGCATGGGTTCATGCCAGTGAGGTGGCGCATTGGACGGTGCTCTTGCTCGCTTGGCTGTGGCTGGGCGAGCAGGGCATGCGCTTGGGCTGGTCGCTGGCCAGCGGCGTGTTGGCGGTGGCACTGTGGTGGGCAGCACGGCTGTTCAGCCGTGGCCGTGCGTGGGCCTTGGAGTCGGGCTCGGCCTGGATGGGGCTGTTGGGCTTGCTCAGCGCTTGGGGTGTTTGGTGGCCTGATTTTTTGTCAGACCACCATGCAGCCCATGCGGGCTTGCTGGCGGTGGCTGTGGTGTGGGGGGTGTGGTGCGGCCTGATCGAGACCCGCAGCCAGACCAGCACCTTCACTTTGGGCCCGGTGGCATGGCACCCGGTGGTGGCGGCGGCTTTGGCGTACGGGGTCTGGCGCATGCCGGGCAGCACCTTGTTGGCCCCTTTGGGGGTGAGTGCAATGCTGGCGCTGTGTGCGGCCGTTTTGCATGCGCGCGACCGCAGCGCGGCCTGGCCGCCGGGACTGTGCCGGGGTGTCCAAGCCACTTTGCCGCAGGTGCTGCCGGGGTCGGCGATGGGGTTGATGATGGGCAGTCTGTGGTTGGGCAATGGCTGGTGTGCAGGTTTGAATTGGTCACTCGAGTCGATGGCCTCATCCCATTTGGTGTTGATGGCAGGCTTGCCCGCTTTGGTGGCTGTGCTCACGCGCTGGTGGGGGCCTGCAGACGCTGCTGCAGCGCACGAGCGTCTGCGCTTCATCGGTTTGGCTTGTTTGGTGTTGGGCCCGGTGATGTTCTTGGGTGACAGTGGCGTCCATGGCGTTTTGGCCATGTTGCTGCCCTCGTTGGCCTGGGCTGTGCATCTGGGCCGTCACCGCATGCCGCCCGGCGCTGCTGTGCGCTGTGCGCCAGGGGTGCAACGCGGCTTGGCGCTTTTGCTGGGGCCAGGCTTGCTGGCTTGGGTGGGTGTGCTCAGTCCTTGGCAAGGCCCGCTGGCCATGCAGTCGGCTTTGGCCCTGTTGGGGGTCTTGGCGGCTGTGCAAATTCTGCAGGGCGCCTGGCGCAAGGCGCTGGCCAGCGCCCACCGCCGTCGGCTGAGCGCACAAAACTGGCACCCATCGGGCTCACCCTGATGGCGCATTCATAACGGAGACACACATGAACAGCATCGACATCGACGTGATCCGCACCGCCCTCGACTGGCAAAACCGGGGCCACCGCGTGGTCATGGGCACGGTGGTGCGCACTTGGGGTTCGGCCCCGCGCCCGCCAGGTTCGCTGATGATCATCCGTGACGATGGCCAAGTGGCCGGATCCGTCTCGGGTGGCTGCATCGAAGACGATTTGATCCGCCGCGTGGCCGCTGGCGAGTTGGCGCTGCGCTTGCCCGACACCACCACCTACGGTCAAACGGCCGAAGAAGTGCGCCGCTTCGGTCTGCCCTGTGGCGGCTCTGTGCAGGTGGTGCTGGAGCCGCTGTCGGCCCAGTCGCAATTGCGCGAATTGCTGGTGCTGATCGAACAACACCAACGCGTCGAGCGCCGCATGGACATGGCCACCGGCATGGTGCGCATGGGGGCGGCCACCGAAGGCGACAAGTTGCTGTTTGATGGGCAAAGCCTGACCACCGTGCATGGCCCTCGCCTGCGTTTGCTGATCATTGGCGGGGGGCAGTTGTCGCGCTATTTGGCCGCCATGGCGGTGATGTTGGACTACCAGGTCACCGTGTGCGAGCCGCGTGCTGAATACCACGAGGGGTGGGATGCCATGGCCGGTGTGACCCTGTCCACACAAATGCCCGATGACCTGGTGCTGGCCATGCGCCTGGACCACAACAGCGCTGTGGTGGCGGTGACGCACGATCCCAAGCTCGACGATCTGGCCTTGATGGAAGCGTTGCGCACGCCCGCGTTTTATGTGGGCGCATTGGGCTCGCGTCACAACAATGCGCAGCGCCGCAAGCGCCTGCTCGAATTTGAAGTGTCTGAGGCCGAAGCCGCGCAACTTCGGGGCCCGGTGGGCCTCAATCTGGGGGCACTGACACCGCCCGAAATTGCCATGAGCATCGTGGCCGAGATGACCGCCATGCGCCGGGGTGTGGATTTGAGTCAGGCGCTCAGCAGTTGGGAAAGCTCCAAGACCGTGTGTGGTCTGGCGGCCTGATTCGGGGTTTGCCCGAAGTTGAGCCTTGAGCGACAGCCGGCCTAAGGGGCGCACTTTATGTTCATGCTTTGAGGCGTTTTGCGAGGCGAAAGCGCGTGCAGCCGTGGCAAACCGTACGCAGTCAGTGGGGCGTCGCCCCTTTCATCCGTCAGCGTTCAACAGGAGAAACGCATGGTTCGATTCAAAGTCAATGGCGAGGCCGTCTCGGTCGATGCCACGCCGCAGACCCCTTTGCTGTGGGTCATCCGCGAGAAACTCAACCTCACGGGCACCAAGTTCGGTTGTGGCATCGCCCAGTGCGGTGCTTGCACGGTGCACCTCAACGGTGAGCCGGTGCGTTCTTGCGCACTGCCGGTTTCGGCCGTGGAAGGCAAAAACATCACCACCGTGGAGGGTCTGATGAAGACCCCCACCGGCCAAGCCCTGCAAGCCGGTTGGGTCAAGGCCCAGGCCCCGCAGTGCGGTTATTGCCAGTCGGGTCAGCTCATGACCGCGGCCAAGGTGATCAGTGTGGTCAAGAAAGACCTGAGCCGCACCGAAATTCTGGAAGCCATGAGTGGCAACATTTGCCGCTGCGGCACCTACAACCAGATTGCCAGCGCCGTCTCGCACGCCCAAAAAACCCTCAAAGGAGGCAAGGCATGAAAACGATGAACACCGCCATGACACCGAGCGTCTCTCGCCGCTCCTTCATCCTTGGCTCGGGGGGCTTGGCCTTGGGCCTGTCCTTTGGCTTGACACACACCGAATTGGCTCTGGCCCAAGCACCTGGCGCAGGTGGCTTTGGCCCCAACAGCTGGATCAACATTGGCTTGGATGGTGTCGTGACCTTGATGTCGCCCGCCGCCGAGATGGGCCAAGGCACCATGACCGCCATGCCTTTGCTGCTGGCCGAAGAGATGGACCTGGACTGGGGCCAAGTGCGCGTGGTGCAGTCGCCCAGTGACCCCAAGCGTTTTGGCAACCCGCGCTTTGGTGGTGGCATGACCACAGGGGCTTCGCGCACGGTGCAAGGCTACTACGAGCCGCTGCGTCTGGCGGGTGCCCAAGCCCGTCTGGTGATGGTGAATGCCGCTGCGCAAGCCATGGGTGTGCCGGCTGCCGAGCTGCGCACCGAGGCCAGCCGCGTGATCCACAGCAGTGGCCGCACCATGACCTATGCCGACATCGCCAAAGTGGCGACGGTTCCGGCCGATCTGCCCAAAGTCGACAAAAGCATGCTCAAGCCGATGGCGCAGTTCCGCCTGATCGGCAAAGACATTCCCCGCGTGGACGTACCGGCCAAATCCAGCGGCCAAGCCATGTACGGGATTGACCAGCGACTGCCCGGCATGTTGTGGGCGTCGGTGTTGCGTGCGCCGGTGCAGGGCGAAACCCCTGAGCGCGTGGACGACAGCGCAGCCCGTGCGGTGGCTGGGGTCCAAAACGTGGTCCGCTTGCCCTATGGCGTGGCGGTGGTGGCCGATTCGTTTTACACCGCCAAAATGGCGCGTGACAAACTCAAGGTCGTCTGGAGTCAACAAGCCAAGGCGCGGGTTCAGTACACCGATCAAATGCGCGTGGAGTACACCAAGCGGGCCGAGGATTTGTATGACAAAGGCGTGGCCTTCATTGCCCATGGTGACGCCGCCAAGCAGTTGGCCGGTGCCACGCGCACTTTCAGTGCCACTTACACCAGCGAAATGGTCAGCCACATTTGCTTGGAGCCCATGAACTGCACCGCACGTGTGGACGGCGAGAAAATCGAAGTCTGGGCACCGGCCCAATCGGCCTCCTTTGTCAGTGGCACCGTGGCGGGGGCGGCCGGCTTCAAGCCTGAAAACATCACGGTCAATATCACCTTGCTCGGGGGTGGTTTTGGGCGTCGGGTGGAGGCCGATTACGCGGCCGATGCGGCCTTGGTGGCCAAGGCCATGCCGGGCACACCCATTCAGGTCATTTGGACCCGGGAAGACGACATGGTGCACGACAAGTACCGGCCCATGACGGGGCAGCACCTGGTGGCCGGTGTGGACGCGCAGGGCAAAATCGTGGGCTTGTTGCACCGCGTGGTGTCTGAGGGGGTGTATGCCCGTGTGGTGCCGCCCGCGTTCAAGGCTTCAGGCGGCAAAGACGCGCCCGTGATGGAAGGCACAGAAATCACCTACGACATCGCCGACCACAGTGTGCAGTTCATGATCGAGGACCGTGGTATTCAGGCCGGCTTCTGGCGTGCGGTGGGCCCCGGTTACACCAAGTTCGCGCTTGAGACCCTGATCGACGAAGTGGCGCGCGGCGTCAAAGCGGACCCCCTGGCTTACCGCATGGACCTGCTCAACAAGAACCCACGTGGCCAAGCTGTGCTCAAAGCGGTGGCTGATATGTCGCAGTGGGGCAAGGCCAAGTTGCCCAAAGGCCATGCCTTGGGTCTGGCGTTTTCAGACGCTTGGAACACCTTCTGCGGCATGGTGGTGCAAGTCTCCATCGTCAACGGCCGGCCCAAGGTGCACAAGGTCTGGTCTGCGGTGGATTGCGGCCACGCTTTGCAACCGCAAAACGTTCAAGCCCAAATTGAAGGCTCCGTGATCTTCGGTTTGTCAGCGGCTTTGCACGAGCGCATGGACTTCCGGGCTGGTGAACCCCAGCAAACCAACTTGAACACTTACCAAGTGCTGCGTGCCCACGAAGCGCCCGAGGTGTTTGTGAAAGTGCTGCCCACCGACAACCATCCCGGTGGCATTGGCGAAGTTGGACTGCCCCCATTGGCACCGGCCATTGCCAATGCGATCGCGGCAATCAACGGCAAGCGCTTGCGCGCACTGCCATTGCCGATGGTTTGAGCGAGCATTCGCCAAGGCCAGGGCAAGTTTGCCTTGGCCTTGGCTTCAAGCTCGAATCACGTCAACGATGAGTTTGATGGAAATCACCAGCAAGCCCAGTTGCACCCATTTGAAGAACCAGTCGTCCGCGATTTTGCGGGTCAGGTAAGCGCCCACCACGGTGCCCACCAAGGCGAACGGGATCAACACCAAAGCCCCTGTCAGTTCAGTGGCGCCATACGGCTGCAGCTGGTGGTAAGGCCCCAGCTTGGCCAAGTTGATGACGGCAAAGAACAAGGTGGAGGTGCCGGCAAACACCACTTTGGGTAATTTTTGGGGCAAGAGATAGACCTGGAATGGCGGCCCACCCGCATGCGCGATGAAGCTGGAAAAGCCCGACAAACTGCCCCACACCAGCCCTTTTGTCCAACTGGCTGGGCGCGGTGTTTGGGCGGTGTGGCGCTTGCGCCAGGTGTTGAGCACAAAGCCGACCCCCATGAGGCCAATCATCATTTTCACAGCCGTGTCAGACACCAAGGATGCCGTCAGCCAGCCCACCAGCACACCGCCCACACCCGCCGGAACGAGGATTTGCAGATTGATGGCACTGAAATGCCTGCGGTACAGCCACAGCCCCACCATGTCAGAGATGATGTAGATCGGCAGCAGCATCACCACCGCTTTGACCGGGGACATGAACAACGACAGGATGGGCACAGACAGCATGCCCACCGTGGGCAAACCCCCTTTGGACAAGCCCACCATGGCCGCAGCCAATCCAGCCCATATCAGGTAGTGAAGATCATCCATCACAGTTCAAATCACGCCACACCCCTGACTCACAAATAAGGACGCACCCAGCCCAGGCCGCGTGATGTGCCCCCCGCTGAAGCATCGGCCGGGTTGTACTCGCAACCGATCCAGCCCTGCCAGCCGCATTCGGCCGACACCTTGTCGATGACCTGGAAGATGTGCGTCCAGTTCACTTCGCCCGTGCCGGGTTCATGGCGGTGAGGCACTTCGGCGATTTGAAAATGGCCAACCTGGCCTGTAGGCAGGTACTGGGTGATCTTGGCGCTCAAGTCGCCCTCCACAATCTGGCAGTGGAACAGGTCCATTTGCACCTTCACATTGGAAGCCCCCACGGCCTGCACGATGCGGTGCGCATGGTCTTGGCGGTTGAGGTGAAAGCCTGGCACGCTGCGCGGGTTGATGGGCTCGACCAAGACGTCGCGTCCGGCTTTGGCGGCTTCGGCCGCGGCCCATTGCAAGTTGCTGACGAGGGTGACGTCTGCGGCCTCAGCGCTGGCACCCTCTGCTCGTAAACCCACCATGGCGTGCACGCGAGGGCAGCTCAGCGCTTCTGCATACACCAGGGCTTGCACAAAACCGGTGCGAAATTCGGTTTCCCGTCCGGGCACGCTGGCGGTGCCCCGGCTGCCAGTTGCCCAGGCCTGGGCAAAGCTGGCGCTGTCGGTGCCACCTGAGGGCGTGTTGAACAGCACTTGTTGCAAGCCGTTGTTTTTCAGCCGTGCGGCCAGCTCTTGGGCTGGAAAGGCGTACGGAAACAAATACTCCACCGCCTTGAACCCGTCTTGGGCGGCCGCTTCAAAGCGATCCAGAAACGGCAGGTCGGGGTACATCATCGACAAGTTGGCGGCAAAGCGGGGCATGGGGTTCTTTCGGGGTTACCAACGGGCACCAAAGGTTTGGCGCAGTTCGTCCAAGTCTGTGGCGCGCAGGGGTGGGGTGTGGGGCTGCAGCAGCATCAGCTGCGCAGTTGCTTCGAGTTCTTCCAGGGTGGCCATGGCCGCGGAGGGTGTGTCGTGCCACACATTGGGCCCCAGGCGCGGCAGCATCACCGCGCGGATGGGCGTGCCTTGCGCGGCGTGGTGGCGAATCAGATCGGCCACTTCTTTGGCCGCATCCGGGCTGCCCGGGCGGTGGTAGCGCACCAAAGGCACGTGGCCGACCTTCATCACAAAATAAGGCGTGATCGGCGTCAGCAACTCAGGCCCGTGGGCGTTCAGGCTGAGCGCCACGCAGTGCGTGCTGTGGGTGTGGATCACGCAGCGCGTGTTGGCATCGGTTTCACAAGCCGCAGCGTAGATCTGGCGGTGCAGGGCGATGGTCTTGCTGGCCTTGTCACCGCTGACTTGCTCGCCTTGCAGGTCCAGCTTGGCCAGACGTGCCGGCTCCAGAAAGCCCAAGCACGCGTCGGTGGGTGTGATCAGGAAGCCGTCATCGAGGCGCACGCTGATGTTGCCCGCCGTGGCGTGCACTAAGCCGCGCCCGAACAGGCTGCGGCCCACCCGGCACATCTCCTCGCGGGCTTGGGATTCGGTGAAGTTCATGCCAGCACTTTAAAGGCTTTGGTGAAGAAGTCATCCGTGCCAAAGTTGCCCGACTTGAGTGTGATGTGCACGCCCCCCCCTTGGGTTGGCGCATGGCACCAGGGCACGCCGGGGTCGATCTGCGGACCGATCTGCAGCTGCGCCATCGCCAGCGCCTGCACGCAAGCGCCCGAAGTTTCGCCGCCCGCCACGACCAGCTGCTGCACACCCAAATCCACCAGGCCCCGCGCCACGGCAGCCAGCGCGTGCTCGACCAAAGCACCCGCTTCGGCCACGCCCAGCTGGGCCTGCACGGCTTTGACTGCCTCAGGCTCGGCGGTGGAATACACCAGCACCGGGCCATCCTTCAAGAGCGGCGCGGCCCAGGCCAGCACCTGCTGCACCACGTGGCTGCTTTGGCCGTCCATCAGCGCCGCCGGGTGGATCGCCATCGTGGGTCGGCCTGTCTTTTTGAAGTGCGCCACTTGGGCATTGGTGGCCAGCGAGCAGCTGCCTGAGACCACGGCTTGCCAGCCACTGGCTGCCGGTAACTGGCTTGCCTGAAGTGAAGGCTTCAGGCCAAAGTTGGCGGGCAGGCCAATGGCCACGCCCGAACCGGCGGTGACCAGCGGCATGTTTTTCAAGGCTGGCCCAAGCAGGTGCAGGTCCTCGTTGCTGGTCGCATCCACCACGGCCACGCCCACGCCTTCGGCGCGCAGTGTGGCAATGCGTTCGCGGATGGCCGCTTCGCCTTGCGCCACGGTTTTGTAGTCGATCAAGCCCACCTTGCGCTTCGTTTGCGCCTGCATGACACGCACCAAATTCGCGTCGGTCATCGGTGTGAGCGGGTGGTTTTGCATGCCCGATTCATTGAGCAGCACGTTGCCTGCGAACAGGTAGCCCTTGAACACGGTGCGGCCGTTGTCCGGAAAGGCCGGGGTGGCGATGGTGAAGTCTGTGCCCAGTGCGTCCATCAGCGCTTCGGTCACCGGGCCGATGTTGCCCTCAGGCGTGCTGTCAAAGGTCGAGCAGTATTTGAAATAAATTTGCTGAGCGCCTTGCGCCTGCAGCCACTTCAAGGCCTCGAGCGATTGCGCAATCGCTTCGGCGGCAGGTATGGTGCGCGACTTGAGCGCCACCACCACCGCGTCCGCATCGGCTGCCAAAGGGGTTGTGGGCACACCGATGGTCTGCACCACCCGCATCCCAGAGCGCACCAGGTTGTTGGCCAGGTCCGTGGCGCCCGTGAAGTCGTCGGCAATGCAACCCAGTTGGATTTTCATGCCTTGCCTTTCGGCAACTCAATGCCCGGGAAAATCTTGATGACCGCGCTGTCGTCTTCCTTGGCAAAGCCGGCGGTGCTCGCCTGCATGAACATCTGGTGCGCGGTGCTGGACAGTGGCAGCGGGAACTTGCTGGCACGCGCCATGTCGAGCACGATGCCCAAGTCCTTCACAAAAATGTCCACGGCCGACAGCGGTGTGTAGTCCGCCGCCAGCACATGGGCCATGCGGTTTTCAAACATCCAGCTGTTGCCTGCGCTGTGGGTGATCACCTCGTACAGCGCATCGGCGTCCACGCCTTCGCGCAAGCCCAGCGCCATGGCCTCGGCCGCAGCGGCAATGTGCACACCCGCCAACAGCTGGTTGATGATCTTGACCTTGCTGCCCGCGCCCGCGCTGTCGCCCAGCTTGTAAACCTTGGCCGCCATGGCGTTTAAAAATGGCTCGGCCAGGGCGTAGGCTTCGGGCTTGCCGGCGGTCATCATGGTCATCTGGCCGCTGGCGGCTTTGGCCGCGCCCCCCGAGATGGGTGCGTCCACGTAACGCAAGCCCATGGCCTCCAGACGCGTTTCAAGGGCCACCGACCAATTCGGGTCCACGGTGGAGCACATCACGAACACGCTGCCCGGCTTCATACTCGCGGCACAACCGGGGGTGGTGCCATCGCCAAACAGCACGCTCTCGGTCTGTGCGGCATTGACCACCACGGACACGACCACGTCACACGCCGCGCCCAGTGAGGCCAGCGTGTCATGCGCGGTGCCGCCGGCGTGCGTGAAAGCCTCGGCCACCTCGCGCCGCACATCGAACACCTGCACGCTGTGTCCGGCGCGGCGCAGCGATTGCGCCATGCCCGAGCCCATGGCCCCCAATCCAATCAATCCGACTGTGGTCATGTGGGTCCTCTCAATCCAGGTTGATCTTGGCGAACGCCGCCACTTTTTTCCATTGCGCCATGTCGGCCTGCATGAAGCTGGCCATCCCTTGGGCGTTCACCCAAGTGGGCTCGGCACCGGCTTTTTGGATGGCCGCTTGGACCTCGGGCTGCTTGGCCACACGCTCCAGGGCTTGCTCCAGTTTTTGGGCCACCGGTGCAGGCAAGCCCGCAGGTGCGGCCAGACCGAACCAGGCGAAGACCTGGTAACCCTTGATGCCAGCTTCTTCCATGGTGGGCACATGGGGCAAGGCGCTGCTGCGCTGCGGCGTGGTCACGGCCAAGGCCTTGAGTTTGCCGCCGTTGATCAGGCCCAGGGCCGAAGGCAGGTTGTCAAACATCATGCTGACCTCGTCGGCCATCACGGCCGTCAGACCCGCCGCTGCCCCCCGGTAGGGGATGTGGGTCACAAACAAACCGGACTGGCTTTTGTAGAGTTCGGCGCTCAGGTGCAAGGACGTGCCCTGCCCGTTGGATGCGTAATTGAGTTGGCCGGGCTTGGCTTGGATGCGGGCACTCAAATCGGCCACGCTCTGGATGCCCGATGCCGGGTTGACCACCAGCACATTGGGCACGCGGCCGAGCAGACCCACCGGCACGATTTGCTCAGGCTTGTAGGGCAGCTTGGTGTACAGCGCAGGGCTGATGGTCAGCGGTGGCGACGCCATCAAGAGGGTGTAGCCGTCGGCCGCTGCGCGGGCCGCTTCGGCAGCACCCAGGTTGCCCCCGGCGCCGGGCTTGTTGTCAATCACGATGGGCTGCCCCAATTCTTGCGACAGTTTCGGCGCCACCAAACGGGCCATGTTGTCGACCAAGCCACCGGGCGGAAAAGGCACCACCAATTTGATGGGGCGTGCCGGCCAAGCTTGCGCCCCAGCGGTGGTGGCCAATAGGGGCGACAAGGCGACCACGGCAGCGGCCGCTGCGATCCAGTTTCTGCGTTGCATGAGGGATTCCTGAGGAAATTAATCAGGTCATCATACAAATTTTGAATCGCCTTCGCATCAGGGTGAACACGGGGAGTGGCCCGCGTCCGCCGGTGCACAGGTTCAGCCAGGTGCCGGCGTGGCCGAGCTCAGGGTTGAGGCCCCCAAGGCGCCGAGAGCATGAGTTTGTTGTTTTGCTCGCGCATCAGTGGGCGAATCTTGGCGGCAAAGGCCATGAACTCGGGATCGGCAAACACCCCCGCCCAAAAGGCACGGCGGTCGGCGTCGTCGTCGAACTTCCAGACATGGATCAGCTCGTTGATCGCCCCCACATCGCCCGTGAAGTAACCCACCAATTTGGGCGGGTGCTTGGCCAGGGCAGGCCAGCCTTCGTTGGTGTAATGCGAGATGACTTCGGACATTTTTCCGACGATCACGGCGTAAGTGCGCAGTTCATAGATGGCCATGAAGAAGCCTCATGTGGATGACAAGACATGTCACTTTAGAGTCGGCAGCGCCATTCATCTGTCGGCCAGGTGACGCCGCTCGGCTCCGTGAAACGCGTACCCATCCATGGCAATCACGTCGTCACTGATGCCCCGAAAAAAAGCGCTGGCTTGGGCTTGTGGCCCGGCAGCACCGACGGCGCTGAACAAAGGCAGCAGGTGCTCGTCTGTGGGGTGGGCGCGTTCGCCGGCAGCCTGAGACCGGTAGGCCATCAAGCCGTTTGTATCGCGCGCCACCATGTGGCGGTGGACCCAGTCGGCAAATGCCTGAACATAGTCTGGGGCAGAGCCGCCTTGACGGCGCAAGACCATCAGATCACGCAAGTTGTGCGTGATGTTGCCCGAGGCAATGAGCAACACCCCTTGATCGGCCAAAGTGGACAGGGCTTGCCCCACCCGCAAAGCATGGGCCGGGCCCAGGTGGCTTTGCACCGACACAGGGACCACCGGCACGTTGGCCAAGGGGAACATCTGAAGCAGCGGAATCCAAGCACCATGGTCTAAGCCGCGTTGCGCATCTTGCGCCACAGGCAGGCCGGCGTTTTGCAAGGCGCTGACCACCAGCGCAGCCACTTCAGGGCTGCCCTGGGCGGGGTATTGCATGTCGTACAGGCGCGGGTCAAAACCGCCAAAGTCGTGGATGGTCTCGGGTCGCCTGGAAAAACCCACCGTCGGTACGGCGGTTTCCCAATGGGGGCTGATCACCACAATGGCGCGGGGCGTGTCCAATTGGGGCACCAGCGCGCTCATGGCCGCCCCTGCCGCACCCGGATGCAGGGCAAACATGGGTGAGCCATGGGGCACAAACAAAACAGGGTGCAAGGCAGTCAGGTGGTGGAGGGTCATGGTGGGCGGAAGGGCCTCAGGCGCTTTGGGTGGACAAGTACTGCACGATTTCTGGCAGCAAAGTTTGGGGGTCTTGTTGTTGGCAGGCTTGGGCCACGGTCGCGTGCAGCGCCTTGGCGATGGTGTCGTGCGCCCCGGTTTCTCGGGCCATGTCGCCGTAATAGCCCAAGTCTTTCAGGGTGTTGCCCATTGAAAAACGCAGCCCCGTGCTTTCGCCGCGCAGCAGATAGGGCTTGAGCCGTTCGAGTGCGGCACCCCAGCCGCCGCCTTTTTCCAAAACTTCCACAAACACCGCGTCGTCGATGCCCGAGCGACGTGCGCATGCCGCGGCTTCGGCCAGCAAGGTGACCGACCCCAAAGAGACAAAGTTGTGCAGCAGTTTCATGCGGTGACCTGCACCGACCGCGCCTGCATGCACGATGTTTTCGGCAAACGTGGCCAGCAGGGGGCGGCAAAATGCCAGCAAGGCCTCATCGCCGCCCACCAACAGGTTCAGCCGCCCTTGCATGGCCTCATTCGGGGTTCGGGTCATGGCCGCATCCATGAAGCGCACGCCCTGCTGCGCCAGTTGTTGGGCCACCTGCACGGTGGAATCGGGCAAGCTGGTCGAGCAGTCGATCACGGTCATGCCCTTGCGCAGACCGGCCAACAAACCCTGGTCGCCCGCCAAGATGGCTTCGACCTGTGCCGAGCCGTTGACACACAAAATGACCACATCGCTGGCTTGCGCCACAGCCTGTGCCGTGCTGGCGGTGCGTGCGCCAGACGCGATCAGCGCATCCAAGGGCTGGTTGCCCGGGTGTGCCATGGCGGTGAGGGCGTAGCCCTTGTGGACGATGTTGGTGGCGATGCCCAGGCCCATGAGGCCCAAGCCAATCATGCCGATGCGCAGGCTTTGCATATTGGTTCCTGAAAGGTGAAGGGGGTCAGTGCGCTCAAAGCGAACAAGCCCAAGTGTAGAGAGAACGGGCGGTGCGGGGCCGAAACCCTGGGGCGAGCGTTGACGGGTGTCACGCGTGTTGACGCGATGGCCTGTTTTTCGCGCCACAATGCCACCATGACCTACCCCCATACCCAACTCTTCATCAACGGCCAATGGTGCGATGCCGAAGGCGGTCGCACAATGCCCGTGTTCAACCCCTCGACGGGCACCGAAATCGGTCGCTTGGCCCATGCGGGCATCGCGGATCTGGAGCGTGCCGCACAAGCGGCGCAAAAGGGTTTTGAAATTTGGCGCGACACCCCTGCCAATGAACGCAGCGCCATCCTGCGCAAAGCGGCGGCCCTGATGCGCGAGCGCGCCCCGCAAATCGCCGAACTCCTCACACAAGAACAAGGCAAGCCCTTGGGCGAAGCCAAGGTCGAGGCCATGTCGGCCGCCGACATCATCGAGTGGTTTGCCGAAGAAGGCCGCCGCGTGTATGGCCGCATCGTGCCGCCGCGCAACGTGAATGTGCAGCAGCAAGTGCTGAAGTTGCCCGTGGGCCCCGTGGCGGCTTTCACGCCCTGGAACTTCCCCATCAACCAAGCCGTGCGCAAAATGTCTGCCGCCTTGGCCACTGGTTGCTCGATCATCGTCAAGGCCCCGGAAGAAACCCCTGCCGCCCCGGCCGAACTGATCCGCGCCTTCCACGATGCGGGTGTGCCCGCTGGCGTGATCGGTTTGGTCTATGGCACGCCGGCCGAGATTTCCAACTATTTGATCGCGCACCCACTGATCCGCAAAATCACCTTCACCGGCTCTACCCCCGTGGGCAAGCAACTGGCCGCCTTGGCAGGCCAGCACATGAAGCGTGTGACGATGGAGCTGGGGGGGCACGCCCCGGTCATCTTGGCCGAAGACGCCGACATCGGCTTGGCCCTGAAGACCGCGGGTGCGGCCAAGTTCCGCAACGCAGGACAGGTTTGCATCTCGCCTACCCGCTTTTTGGTGCACCACCAAATTGCCGACGAATTTGCACAGCGTTTTGCCGAACAAGCGCAAGCGCTCAAGGTGGGTGACGGCTTGGCTGCCGGCACGCAAATGGGGCCGCTGGCCAACGAGCGCCGCTTGGCGGCCATGCAGGCCATCGTGCAAGACGCCCGAGCCAAAGGCGCCAAGGTCCTCACCGGCGGTGAGCGCATCGGCACGCAAGGCCATTTCTTCGCGCCCACCGTGCTCTCGCATGTGCCGCTCGACGCCGACGTGGTGAACCACGAGCCGTTTGGCCCGATCGCTGCGATCCGCAGTTTTGACAAGATCGAAGACGCCATCGCCGAGGCCAACCGCTTGCCATTTGGTTTGGCGGGCTATGCCTTCACCAACTCCATGAGAACCATGCACCAGTTGAACCAACGCTTGGACGTGGGCATGTTGTGGGTCAACCAACCCGCTGCGCCATGGCCTGAGTTGCCCTTTGGGGGCATGAAGGATTCGGGTTACGGCTCCGAAGGCGGCCCGGAGGCGCTGGAGGCTTACCTGAACACCAAGACGGTGTCGATCTTCCACGCCTGAGTGTCAAAGCTGCGTGTCTGGGCGTGACAGCGCACAGACCGGTTTAACGCAGCAGCCGATGATGGGCCGATGGACAAACACCGGAGCCTGTCATGACCCCAAATAACCTGCGTCCGTGTGGGATCGCCAGCATGCTGGCAATCACCGCCACTGCTTGGGCGCAAGCACCGGTGGACTTTTCGAGCAGGTGTCTTGAGGCACGCGGGGTCACGGGTCACACCGGGTGTGCCGTCGGCTTGTGTGCCGCGCATTCGAGCGCGGATGTGTTTGACCAGCTCCATCCTTGGCGGGGCGGCTACCGTGCCGTCATAGCGGGTGATCAGCACGAACCAAGGCATGCATCCAGCCGCGTCGGCATGGGGGCGATGACCTTGCATGTTGTGGGTGGATTGCCTTTGGAGGGACCTGTCTGGGTGGTGGATGACCGAACATCGAGGTTCACTGGGAGAACTTGATGGCTTGGTTGGACTTTTTGAAAAATGGCAATGAACTGAGTGAGCTTTTGATCGAGGGCCAAAACCCCTATGGTGCGCAATTGCTCAAGCAAGCCGATGTGGACCAGATGCGGGACCATCTCCAGCCTGGTGAGCGTGTGTTGGCGTATGTGTCTGGCCGAGTGGTCTTGGCCGGTCGTGGATTGTGGCTGTTGACCGATCAAAATTTGCTGATTTCAGAGCATGCCAGCGGCACCCTGGTCCACCACTTGTCGCTCCAAGACATCAGCCAAGCCCAGTGCATCAAAGGCAAATACGGCTACACCTTGCGTGTGACGGCGGCGGGTCAGCAGCGCAGCGTGTACGGTGCGTCCAGCCACTTGGCCGCGGTGTTCTACCGTGCATTGGGTCAACAAGCGCCATGCAGCCCGGTTTTGCAACCCACCGCGCTGGACGCAGACGATGTGGCCGAAGTGGTGCACCATTTCACAGATGCTGCGCTGCGTTTGCAACCCGTGGCCATGGTCCATGCCGATGCCCGTGCCTTGATCGCGCAACTGGCCCAAGACGCTGCCGCTCAGGGTTGGTTGCAGCCCAGCGAAGCGCGCCTGCTGCGTGTGGCCGAAGCGGCGCACTGAACACTCAGGGGGGGCTGGTTTCGAGGCGCTTCAGGTCAAAACCCAGCTTGTCCAGTTTGCCCAGCAACGCCTGGTAGGTGGCTGCGGGCAGTTGCGGTGAGCGCGACAAAATCCACAGGTACTCGCGCTGGGGCTCACTCACCACCACCCACTGGTAGTCCGGGTCCAGCTCGATGATCCAGTAATCACCCCAGACCAGCGGAATGAACGAGAGCCACTCGGGCGCAAAGCGCACCTTGAGCTGTGCAGAGTTCGCTGCGCCGATTTGCCGTGCAGCGCCCAAGGCCTCGCGCCATTCGCCCTTGTCGGTTTTGCAGCGGTTGAGCACCTGCACCTGGCCATTGGGTTGGAGCGAATAAGTGGCTTGTGTGCTGCTGGCGCACGGCTTCTGAAACCCGTTGGGGTATTTGGCAATCTCATACCAGGTGCCCATGTAGCGCGGGACATCGACCGAAGGCACGGTTTTCAGCGGTGGCCGTTCGGCCAGCGCAAGACTCAGGGCTGTGCCGCAGATCAGGGCCAACACCAGTCCGCCAGCAGACCCGCGGCGCATCACACCACAATCGGGGTCATCGCCCCGTCCATGCTCATGCAAATGCCAGTGATGTAACTCGCTTTGGAGGACGCCAAAAACAGCACCGCGTTGGCGATTTCCTCGGGTTCGGCCATGCGGCCCAATGGGATTTTGGCCACGGCTTGCACCATCGCTTGCTCGGTGTCGATGCCTTGCAGGCGTGCATCGGCGGCCAAGCCCTCTTGCAATCGGTCGGTCAGGGTCAAGCCAGGGTTGATGGCGTTGACGCGAATGCCTTGCGCGCCGTAAGCCGCCGCCAAACCCGCGCTCACCAGCATGAGTGCGGCGTTGGCGGCACCGCCAGGCAAGTGGATGGGGCTGGCCACTTTGCCGCCGTTGCCCACCACGTTGACCACCACCCCCGCGCCACGCGCGGCCATGCGCTGGATGGTGGGCGTGATCATGTGGACATAGGTGAAGTACTTGGCCTGCATGGCATCGGCAAAGGCCTCAGGTGTGAGCTCGGGGGCCGGTGTGCGTTTGGCCGCGCCTGCCGAGTTCACCAGCACATCCACAGGGCCGAAGGCGGACTCGGCAGACGCCAGCGCTCCCAAGGCCGCGCTGGCATCGCGCAAATTGGCCGCCACGGTGTGGATGCATTCGGCTGGGAAATGGCCTTGAAGTTTTTGCCGCGCTGCGTTCAGGTTGGCCACCTCGCGTGAAACCAGGCTCACTTTGGCGCCTTCTTCCAAAAAGGCCTGGGCGCACGCCAAGCCAATGCCTTTGCTGCCACCGGTGATCAAAACATGCTTGTCGCGAAGGTGCAGGTCCATGAAGTTCTCTTCTGCTGAAATGGTGAAGTTGACTTTTGTGATTTAACCACCCTTCACCTCCTGTTGTTGCATGAACTCCAAAACCTCTGCTTTGCGTGCGCGATTGAACCAACCCGGCCTGGTGGTGGCCCCTGGCGTGTTTGACATGGTGTCTTTGCGGCTGGCCGACCGCTTCGGCTTTGACGCGTTGTACATGACGGGCTACGGCACCGTGGCCTCGCACATGGGTTTGCCCGATGCGGGCTTGGCCACTTACAGCGACATGGTCGGCCGCGTCACCGCCATGGCCGGAATGGCCCGCACGCCCCTGATCGCCGATGCCGACACCGGCTATGGCGGCCTGCTCAACATGCGCCATACCATCCGGGGCTACGAAGCTGCAGGCGCTTGCGCCATCCAGCTGGAAGATCAGGAGTTCCCCAAAAAATGCGGCCACACCCCGGGCCGCCGTGTCATCCCCATGGCCGACATGGTGCGCAAGATCCAGGTGGCGGTGGATGCGCGCGAATCCAAAGACTTCTTGGTCATTGCCCGCACCGACGCCCGCACCACCTTGGGCCTGGACGAGGCGCTGCGCCGCGCTGAGGCGTATGCCAAGGCCGGGGCCGATATTTTGTTTGTCGAATCGCCCGAGTCCGAAGAAGAGATGCGCCGCATAGGCCAAAGCTTGGATGTGCCCTTGGTGGCCAACATGGTCGAAAAAGGCCGCACCCCGGTGTTGACCCGACCCGAGCTGGAGGCACTGGGCTACAAGATCGCCATCTTCCCGGTGACCGCTTTGTTGGCAGGTGTGCAGGCCATGACCCAGGTGTACCAACAGTTCAAGGACACCGGCTCGTCGGCCCAGGGCAGCACGCCGTTGTACGACTTCGCCGACCTGACCCAGCTGATGGGTTTTGAAGACGTGTGGGCGTTCGAAAAGCGCTACGCCGAGACCGAGTGATTTCCCCTGAAACCTTTTGGAGACAACGATGCAAAACCAGAGCACAACACCCCGCCGTCAATGGCTCAAAACCACGCTGAGCACCGTCTGGGTGGCCGCTGTCTGCGGCGGTTTGGCGCTCGGCGCCAGCACCGCCACTGCGCAAACGGCCTACCCTGCCAAACCCATTCGCCTGGTGGTGCCTTTTGCCACGGGCGGCGTGACCGACACCAGTGGCCGCCTCATCGCTGAGCAGTTGTCCAAGCGCTTGGGCCAGCAGGTGATCGTCGACAACAAACCAGGGGCCTCGGGCAACATTGGCACGCAGATGGTGGCTGCGGCCGACCCCGATGGCTACACCTTGCTGTTGGGCTTTGACGGCACCCTGGTCATCAACCCGCATGTGTTTCCCAAAGTGGGTTTTGATACCGCCAAAGACTTTGCCCCCATCGGCAAAATTGGCGATGCCATTTTGATTTTGGTCTCGCACCCTGGCGTGCCGGCCAAGACCTTGCAACAAGTGATTGCCCTGTCCAAAACCCAGTCGGGTGGCTTGTCATATGGCACCTCCGGCACAGGCGGCACACCGCACATCGCGGGCGAACTGCTCAAGCAGCGCACCGGTGCCAACCTCACGCACATTCCCTACAAGGGTGGCGGCCAGGCCATGATCGATGTGATGGGCGGCACCATCCCGCTGGTCTACACCGCCGTGGCGGGCGCCATACAGCACGTCAAGTCGGGCAAGCTGCATGCGGTGGCCGTGTCGAGTGCACAGCGTGCGCCGTCCATGCCCGATGTGCCCACCTTCATGGAAGCGGGCGTGTCCGATTTCGACATCAACTCTTGGGTGGGTTTGCTGGCCCCGGCCAAAACGCCCCGGGCGATTGTGGACAAACTCAACGCCGAGCTGAATGCGGTGTTGACCGACCCGGCTGTGCGCGAGCGCTTGAACACCCTGGGCATCGCAGCCAGCCCAGGCGGCCCAGAACGCTTTGGTCGCGACATGGCCCGTGATTTGTCGCGCTATGCGTCGGTCGTCAAGGCCGCCAACATCAAGGCGGAGTGATTCAGCCCCGCAGCCCTTTGACCAGGGGCTGCGCCAGGCGTTCGCCCTCTTGGAGCCAAAAGGCCGGGTCTGCACTGCGAATGCGGGTGATGGCATTGCCCATGTGGGTGGCGGCCGCCTGCCGTGCCGCCGCTGCGTCACCCGCTTTGACCGCGCGCACGATGGCTTGGTGCTCGGTTTGAACTTCCGTCGCAAAATCCATGCGCCGGGCCTCGTTGGCCCGGGTCACTTGGGTGGCCCCGTGTAAAAATTGGCCCAGGTATTCCAAGGTCTGAATCAGAAATGGGTTGCGCGTCGCGTTGGCAATGGCATGGTGAAACTTCACGTCTTCGGCCACCCCATCTCCGCCCGATTGCACCGCCGCATCCAGGTCCTGAACCGCTCTTTCAATCGCTTGGATATCGCGCTCGTTGCGCCGCTCGGCGGCCAATGCGGCCACCTCGGCCTCCAAGGCTCTGCGCACCTCCACCATCTGAATCACCGCCTCTTGCGAGGCGGCATGGCGGGCTTCAAAGTTGAGCGGGGCAAAAGGCAATTTTTGACTGACAAACACACCGCTGCCCTGGCGTGAGTCGACCAAACCCAAGGACTTGAGCCGTGATACCGCTTCGCGCACCACCGTGCGGCTGACTTCGAACTGCGCCACCAAACGGGCTTCGGTGGGCAGCTTGTCACCGGGCATGAGCCGGCCTTGTTGGATCTCGGTGGCCAATTGCTCGGCCACTTGGTCGGAAAGGCGTGCGCCGCTGGTCACGGGTGTGAAGTTGGAGGTCATGGGCTTGTCATACAAAAAGACAAGTTCAGAGGATAGCGTGGCTTTTGAAACCTTGCAGTCAACGGTTGGTTTTTGGCGAAAGCCCCACAACTCGAAAATTACGGATAGGTAAATCGATTTATCTATAGTAAATTATCGGCTGTCGCACCGCGAGGTGCATTCACCAAGGCCGGAGACCACGCATGGGCGCCCACATCAACCCCATCTACCCCTACAAGCCGCCTGGCGACTGGATGACCCCACCGCCGCAGCGCAAGCCATTGGTCGTCATTGGCGCCGGGCCAGTGGGCTTGGCCGCTGCCATTGATGCCCGATTGCAGGGATTGGACGTGCTGGTGCTGGACGACGACAAGACGGTGTCGGTCGGCTCCCGCGCGGTGTGTTACGCCAAGCGTTCCCTCGAAATCATGGATCGGCTGGGCATTGCCCAACAGGCTTGCGACATGGGCGTGAGCTGGAACATCGGGCGCACTTTTTTGGAAGAAGACGAGGTCTACCAGTTCAATTTGGTGCCCGATGCGGGCCACAAGCGCCCCGGCATGATCAACCTGCAGCAGTACCACGTCGAAGAAATGCTGATCGCCCGTGCGCTGGAATTGGGCGCGGACATCCGCTGGCAGCATAAGGTGACCGCGGTGTCCCCGCACGACGACCACGCCACGCTCACGGTGGAAACGCCCGACGGCGCGTTTGTGATCGAAGCCGACTGGCTGGTGGTGGCCGATGGCGCACGCAGCCCGATCCGCCGCCACCTCGGGCTGGACATCGAAGGCCGCGTGTTCCAGGACCGCTTCCTGATTGCCGATGTCATCATGAAGGCCGACTACCCTGCCGAGCGCTGGTTCTGGTTTGACCCACCGTTCCACCCCAACCAAAGCGTGCTGCTGCACAAGCAAAGCAACAACGTCTGGCGCATCGATTTTCAGCTGGGCTGGGACGCCGACCCCGAGGAAGAAAAGAAGCCTGAAAAAGTCATTCCACGCCTGCAGGCCATGCTGGGCGATGAGCGCCCCTTTGAGCTGGAGTGGGTCAGCATCTACACCTTCCAGTGCCGCCGCATGACCGACTTCCGCCACGGCCGCGTGCTGTTTGTGGGCGATGCGGCGCACCAGGTCTCGCCGTTTGGCGCACGCGGGGCCAACTCGGGCTTTCAGGATGCGGACGATCTGATGTGGAAGCTGGGTTTGGTGATCAAGGGCCAGGCCAGTGAGAAACTGCTCGACACCTACGCGATGGACCGCCAGTTTGCGGCCGACGAGAACATCATGAACTCGACGCGCTCGACCGACTTCATCACGCCCAAAAGCCGCACCAGCAAGACTTTCCGCAACCAGGTGTTGGCGCTGGCCAAGCATTACCCGTTTGCGCGCAAGCTGGTGAACTCGGGCCGCCTGTCCATGCCGTCCTTCTTGACCGATTCAATGCTCAACACGCCAGATGTCGATGCGTTTGAAGGCCAGATGGTGCCCGGTGCACCCATGGACGATGCGCCCGTGCAAGTGAACGGGCAAGACGCCTGGCTGCTGGACCAGGTGGGCCAAGGTTTTCAGGTGCTGTTGTTTGCGGACGCGGTGCCCCCGCCTGAGGTGCTGGCCCAGCTCGCGTCCTGTGGCAGCGCGCCCCCAGGCGCGAATGGACCTGTCCAAGTGACGCCCCTTGTTGTCACATCCAGGCCCTTGAGCATCCCCGGCGCGAAAGTGATCGTCGACACCCAAGGCCTGGTGGCCAAACGCTACGACGCCACGTCTGGCACCCTGTACCTGCTGCGCCCCGACCAGCATGTGGTGGCCCGCTGGCGTCAGCTGGACATCGCCCAGCTCCAAGCTGCCCTGGCCCGTGCCCTTGGCAGCCCCATTGGCCAAGCCTGAAACGCAGCAAGGACTGAGATGACCACCGCCCTCACCACAGAACCCAACTTCCACGAAAGCGGTCGCCGCTTTTTCCGCGACTTCTCGCCCGGCGACGAGTTTTATGAGCACCTGATCGATGCCCACCATGGCCTGAGCGACGACGAAAGCGAGGCCCTCAACGCCCGCTTGATTTTGCTGCTGGCCAACCACATTGGCGATTTGAAGGTGTTGCGCGAGGCACTGGAGAAGGCCCGAGCCAGCGCTTGAAGGCCTGCCGCAAGGCTGCTGGGCGACCGTGCGCTCAGCGCCTTCGAAGCAAGCACTGCGCTGTCGCGCCGATCAGGGCAAAGCCCAGCATCATCCAACCCAGGTTGACCGCGCCGTGGTGTGGCACCAGCCCCACCACATAACCGCCGGTGGCCCCGGTCAGTTGTTGCATCAGACCGGCCACCGCTGCGGCTGACCCGGCCAGTGCGGGCACCACCCCCACCGTGCCGGCCAGTGCAGGGGGGTTCAACAAGCCGTGGCCAAAACCCAGCAAGAGCAATGGCAAAGCCACGGCCAGCGCCGTTTGCACCCCACCCAGCCCCAGCGCCAGCATCACCACCAGGCCACACAGCGTCAGGGCTTGGCCCCAGGCCATCACGCGCGATTCCCCTGCCTGCGCGATGAGCCGCGAAGTCATGAAGTTGCCCAGGATGTAGGACACCGGTACGGCCATGATGAACCAGCCAATGCCGTCCGGGCCGATGCCGTAGCCCTTGAGCACGATGGGTGCCCCGGCCAGGAAGGCATAAAACGTGGCCGTGGTCGCAGCGAGGATGGCGACATAGAGTAAAAAGCGCGGCTCGCGCAGCAAACGGGCATAGGCGCTGAGCATCGCCCGCAGCCAGTGGCCGGCGGGGGGCGTGGGTTTGGCCACACGGGGCAAGCCCAGCCAGGCCGCCACCCAAAGCAGCGCCGCCAACACCGCCAGCAGCATGAAGTTGGTTGGCCAGCCCCAGCGCACATGGATCTGACCGCCGATGAGCGTGGCCAGCGGTGGGCACATGCCCAGCGCCATGCCGATGTAAGCCATGACCCGTGTGCGTTGCGGCCCACTGAACAGGTCTTGCACCATCGAGCGCCCCACCACCATGCTGGCTGCACTGCCTGCGCCTTGCAGGACTCGGGCAGCGGTCAGTTGGGCGATGTCGGTGGCCAGTGCAGCCATGACAGAGGCCAGCCCCGCCACCACCAGGCCCAGCATCAAAATGGGCCGGCGCCCATGCCGGTCGGACAGTGGGCCGTACACCAGTTGCAAGGCGCCGTAGGCCACCACATAGCCGCTGAAGGTCAGCTGTACATCGGCTTGGGGGGTGGCAAAGATGGCGCCCCACTCTTGCATGGACGGCAGGCACAGGGTCATGGCCAAGAGGCCGAAGGAAATTTGCGCGAGCACATTGGCGATCAGCCAAGGGCTGTGGGCGTCAATGCCCTGGGTGCCGGGCGCCGCAGACATGTCAGCGGCGTTGCAGTTTGTAAACGGCCGTACCCGCCATCAGGTTGGGCCAGGTCCGCACTTCTTGACCGTTTTGCAGGCCAAAAGCGTCCACCACCTGCAAATTGTTTTTGTGGGCCAGATCCCCAAAGTCAGCAAACGTGCCCACGCGGATGTTGGGCGTGTCGTACCACTGGTAGGGCAGGCGCTTGGTCACGGGCATGCGGCCTTGCAGCACACTCAGGCGGTTGAACCAATGCGCAAAATTGGGAAAAGCGATGATGCCCACGCGGCCCACGCGCACCGTCTCGCGCAACATGGTTTCCGCGTTGCGCAGGTGTTGCAGCGTGTCGATTTGCAGCACCACATCAAACGATTGGTCGGTAAACAGGCTCAGTCCTTCGTCCAGGTTCAGCTGGATCACGTTCACACCGCGTTGCACACAGGCGTGCACATTGGCGTCGTCCAGCTCCACACCGTAACCGGTGCAGCCCTTGTGTTGTTGCAGATGGGCCAGCAAAGCGCCATCGCCACAGCCCAAATCGAGCACGCGGGCGCCTTGCGGCACCAGGCGGGCCATGGCTTGCATGATCAGGGGGTCGCTCATGCCGCACCGCCTTCGTTCAAAGCCTTGGCCATGTTGGTGAAATAAGAGCGCACCACATTCAGGTAGCGGGCATCGTCCAACAAAAACGCATCGTGCCCGTGCGGCGCATCAATTTCGGCATAGCTCACGTCGCGGCGGTTGTCCAGCAGGGCTTTGACCATTTCACGGCTGCGGGCGGGCGAGAAGCGCCAATCGGTGGAAAAGCTGACCAGCAAGAATTTGCAACTGGCGCGGGCCAGCGCCTTGGACAGGTCACCGCCAAAGGCGCGGGCCGGATCAAAGTAATCGAGCGCCCGGGTGATCAGCAAATAGGTGTTGGCGTCAAAGTACTCGCTGAACTTGTCGCCTTGGTAGCGCAAATAGCTTTCGATTTGAAACTCCACGTCTTGCGTGGAGTATTTGTAGCCGGTGGCGTTGTGCGTGACGGCCTGGCGCAGTTCGCGGCCAAATTTTTCGTTCATCACGTCGTCGCTCAAATACGTGATGTGGCCGATCATGCGGGCGATGCGCAAGCCGCGCTTGGGCACCACACCGTGCGCGTAAAAATGGCCGTTGTGAAAGTCCGGGTCGGTCACGATGGCGCGGCGGGCCACCTCGTTGAAGGCGATGTTTTCGGCGTTCAGGTTGGGGGCGCTGGCCACCACCACCGCGTGCCTCACGCGCTCGGGGTATTGCAGCGTCCAACTCAGGGCCTGCATGCCGCCCAGGCTGCCGCCCATCACGGCGGCCAGCCGGGCAATGCCCAATGCATCCAGCAAGCGGGCTTGCGCGTTCACCCAGTCTTCCACCGTGACCACCGGAAAGTCCGCGCCGTAAACCCGACCCGTGTCGGGGTTCACATGCATGGGGCCCGTCGAGCCAAAGCACGAGCCGAGGTTGTTCACACCGATGACGAAAAATTGGTCGGTGTCCAGCGGCTTGCCGGGGCCAATCATGTTGTCCCACCAGCCGGTGTTTTGGGGCTGGTCGGCATAGACGCCCGCCACATGGTGCGAGGCGTTGAGCGCGTGGCAGATCAAGACGGCGTTGGATTTGTCGGCGTTGAGCGTGCCGTAGGTTTCGTAGCTCAACGAATAGCCGCGGATGGACGCACCGCTTTGCAAAGGCAAAGGGGCTTCAAAAGTCATCGACTCTGGCGTGGCGATCAAACTCATGGCGAAAATGAAAAAACCCGGTGACGCTCAAGAAGCGATACCGGGTTGGGCTCTGCCTCTTTAGCTGCATTTTGGAATGCTGCGCATTCCTGCGCCCGCAAGCTGGAGCAAATCGGCGCCTGAGAAGTATAAATCAGCCCCAGCCGAGCAAGGCCACTGTGCCCAATATGGCAAAAATAAGCGCCGATACCGTGTGGACGATGCGCAGCGGGACCCGCCGGGTGATGGCGTCGCCGAGCCACACCACGGGCGCATTGGCCAGCATCATGCCCAGCGTGGTGCCCGCGACCACCATGAACCATGCGTTGTATTGGGCCGCCAGCATGACGGTGGCGATTTGGGTTTTATCGCCCATTTCGGCCAAAAAGAAAGCCACCACAGTCGTCAGGAACACGCCCATGCGCGGCGCTTTGTCGCCCTCGTCGTCGTCCAGTTTGTCGGGAATCAGCATCCACACCGCCATGGCGATGAAGGATGCGCCCAACACCCAGCGCAGCATCTCAGGCCCCATGACCGTCGTGACCCAGCTGCCCACCGCGCCCGCCAAACCGTGGTTGGCCAAAGTGGCCACCAAAATCCCCAGCACGATGGGCCAAGGTTTGCGGAACCGGGCAGCCAGTACCAGCGACAGCAGCTGCGTTTTATCGCCCATTTCGGCCAAGGCCACAATGCCAGTTGAGACAAGAAAAGCTTCCATGAGGTGCGCGTGACTCGGAGTTCAAAGACAACCGATCTTACGGGAGTTATTCTTGGACCCGGGCAACCGAGCGTGGTCATGCATCAATTTGGGCCTGTTTCTTGCTTTGGTTTGGTGCGCCGAAGGCTTGAGAGGCCTTTATGCACCAATTTAAATCAAAACTCCTGAAGAGATGGTCATGGAAGCACTGAAACAGGGCGCAGATGCGCTATTTATATTGTTGGGCGGGATCATGGTCTTGGCCATGCACGCCGGTTTTGCGTTCTTGGAGCTGGGCACGGTCCGCAAAAAGAACCAAGTCAATGCCTTGGTGAAGATCTTGGTTGACTTCTCGGTGTCCACGGTGGTCTATTTTGTGGTCGGTTACAGCGTGGCCTATGGGACCACCTTTTTTGTGGGCGCCGAGCAACTCGCTGCCAAAAACGGTTACGACTTGGTCAAGTTCTTTTTCTTGCTGACCTTTGCAGCCGCTATTCCAGCGATCATTTCGGGCGGCATTGCCGAGCGTGCCAAGTTTTGGCCCCAACTCATTGCCACCGCGGTGATCGTTGGCTTTGTCTACCCCTTCTTTGAGGGCATTGCGTGGAACCAGCACTTTGGGGTGCAGGCCTGGATCAAGGCGGTCACGGGTGACGAGTTCCATGATTTCGCAGGCTCGGTGGTGGTGCATGCCATGGGCGGTTGGATTGCATTGCCCGCTGTGGTGCTCTTGGGTGCGCGCTACAACCGTTACCGCAAAGACGGTCAGGTTTCAGCGCACCCACCCTCCAGCATCCCGTTCCTGGCCTTGGGTTCGTGGATTTTGATCGTGGGCTGGTTCGGTTTCAACGTGATGAGTGCACAAACACTCGACAAGATATCGGGCTTGGTGGCAGTCAACTCCTTGATGGCCATGGTCGGCGGCACGCTGGTCGCTTTGCTGATGGGCAAAAATGACCCAGGTTTCGTGCACAACGGACCCTTGGCTGGTTTGGTGGCGGTGTGTGCCGGCTCTGACTTGATGCACCCATTTGGTGCATTGGTGGTGGGTGCGGTGGCGGGCGGCTTGTTCGTGGTCATGTTCACCTTGACCCAAAACAAGTGGAAGATTGACGACGTTTTGGGCGTTTGGCCCTTGCATGGTGTTTGTGGTGCTTGGGGTGGCATTGCCGCAGGCATATTTGGCACGACCAGTTTGGGTGGCTTGGGTGGCGTGAATTTGTCAGCCCAGTTGATCGGCACAGCCATGGGTGTCGTGTGGGCCTTGTTCGGTGGCTTGGTGATTTATGGCCTTCTCAAAATGACGCTGGGTCTGAAACTCAGCCAAGAGGAGGAATACGACGGCGCAGACTTGAGCATTCACAAAATCAGTGCCACGCCTGACCGCGAAGTGAGTTGGTAAAACAACACATCGGTGTGGCAAGCCCTGCATTCACTGGGGGTAAGGGGATTTCCCTCTTGCATTTTGCTTGGTTCTGTCATTCATAATTCGGTGGCTTTCTTGTCACCGGCAAGGAAGTCATGTTTGCGGTGACCCCATCAGTTTCGCTTTTCGTCCGATGTTTTCAGGTATGTCGTATGCGTTGTCGGAGCTCCATCGCTTTAATCTTTGTGTTTTGAGGAGTCCCTTTCATGGGCAATAAACTTTACGTCGGCAACCTGCCTTATTCGGTTCGTGACAACGATCTGGAACAAGCCTTCAGTGAATTTGGTGTTGTCACCAGCGCCAAGGTCATGATGGAACGTGACACCGGTCGGTCCAAAGGCTTCGGCTTTGTGGAAATGGGCAGCGATGCTGAAGCGCAAGCGGCCATCAACGGCATGAACGGCCAACCTCTGGGTGGTCGCAATGCGGTGGTGAACGAAGCGCGCCCCATGGAGGCACGCCCCCCCCGCACCGGTGGTTTTGGTGGCGGCGGTTTTGGCGGTGGTGGACGTCGTGAAGGGGGTGGTGGCTACGGCGGCGGTCGCGAAGGTGGCGGCGGTTACGGTGGTCCACGTGAAGGTGGTGGCGGTTATGGTGGCGGCCGTGAAGGCGGTGGCGGCTATGGCGGCGGCCGTGAAGGCGGCGGCGGCTACGGCGGTCGCCGTGAGGGGGGTGGCGAAGGTGGCGGCGGCGGCTTCCGCAGCCCCTACGGCGCAGGTCCCCGTGGCGGTGGACGCCGTGAAGGTGGTGGTGGTTACGGTGGTGACAACAACTACTGAAACATGACCCCGGCCGTTCACGCATGAGCGGCCTTGGCCCCCAAACAAAGCCCTGTGATCAGGGCTTTGTCGTTTCCGGCTGAGGCCAACACGCTTTCAGGGCTGGGCTGATTTCGCAGCCAAACTGCCTCGTACGCGCCCTTGCAAGGTGTACGCCCCGGTGCGGCTGTTGAAACTCATGGTGTTGGCCGTGAAAATGTCGGCGCCACGGGTGATGCGCACGGGGTCATCGGAGACCACTTGGTCTTCATCGGGCAAGGCGATCAACCGATCGCCACGCAGTTCGATGGGGGGGCGGTTGGCTTGAGGACGCTGGATGGCCTGTGCACCACCGAGCAAGGTGACCTGCGTGCCATCGTCACGTGCAATGCCCTGCTGGGCTTGCGCCAGCAAGCGGTCCCCCGATTCATTTTGGGCAAAGATGCGAATTTTTTCGATGTGCAAGGCTTTTGTGGCGGGAAAGTGTTGCGCCGTTTTGCCCGACAGTTCTCGCACCATTTGGCCGTTTTGGTTGAAGGATTTGACAGAAAAATCGCTCAGGCGGTAGTCCGGGTCCTGCCGCAATGGCGGATCGCTTTCAGGGTAGACCATGGTTGGTGCGCTGCGCACCAGCCACCAACTCCCAGAGGCCAGCAAGGCCATGACGATCAATGGCAAGTAAACGCTCAGGGCATCCAAGAGGCGGCGCAGTTTCATGCAGAGGGTCCGTTGTGGGCGTTGACGCCCACTTGCGCCAGAAGTGCCGCATAGTGGCCACAGGCCACCAGCAGCACATCACACAGGGCGCGGACAGCACCTTCGCCGCCTCGTTCTGCGGTGATGTGGTGGGCCAAGGCCTTGGCTTGCGCATGGCCGTTGGCTGGTGCGCAGGCAAAAGCCGCACGTTGCATCAAGGGCAAATCGGGCCAATCATCACCCATGGCGGCGGCTTGCAACCAAGTCAGTCCCAGCATCTGGAGGAATTCTTCGGCCGCGGGGCGCTTGTCTTCGGTACCCAAACGCGCATGGGTGATGCCCAAGGCTTGCAGGCGCAAGCGCAGTGCGGGCGAGTCGCGCCCGGAGATCACCACGGGCGTGATGCCCACTTGTTGCAGCAACTTCAGGCCCTGCCCATCCAGCGTGTGAAAACGTTTGAGGGTTTCGCCGGATTCGGAAAAGTACAGCCCCCCGTCGGTGAGCACGCCATCGACATCGAAGAAAACCACGCGTATGCCTTGCGCTTGCAAGAGCAATTCGGGCGCGTAGTTCAAGGCGGGGATGAGGTCTTGCATGTCAAATCACCTTGGCCCGCATCAGGTCGTTGGTGTTGAGGGCGCCGCACAGCAAGCCGCTCCCGTCCACCACCAAAATGCTGGTGATGCGGCGCTGCTCCATGATTTCGGCGGCCTCAACGGCCAATGCATCCACGCGGATCGTGTGGGGGTTGGCGTGCATCACATCGCAGGCTTTGAGGTTGCGCAGGTCTGTGCCCTTCTCGATCAAGCGGCGCAAGTCGCCATCCGTGAAAACGCCCAATACGCGCCCGTCGACATCGGTGACGGAGGTGGCCCCCAAGCCTTTGCTGCTCATCTCACGCATGAGTGCGGTGAATGCGGTGTCGGGGCTGACCCGGGGCACCGCATCGCCTTGGCGCATCACGTCGGCCACATGCGTGAGCAGCCTGCGGCCCAAAGCACCACCGGGGTGGGAGCGCGCGAAGTCTTCGGGTTTGAAGCCTCGCGCATCCAGCAGCGCCACCGCCAAAGCGTCGCCCATGGCCAGCTGCACCGTGGTGCTGGCGGTTGGCGCCAAGTTCAGGGGGCAGGCCTCTTTGTCCACCGAGCAATCGAGCACGATGTCGGCGTGGCGAGCCAGTGAGGAGCTCAGTCCGCCGGTCATGGCCAGCAGGGGCACGCCCAAGCGCTTGAGGACCGGCAAGATCGCCACCAGTTCATCGCTCTCGCCGCTGTTGGAGATCGCCAGGACCACGTCGATGGCTTGGATCATGCCCAAATCGCCATGGCTGGCTTCGCCGGGATGGACAAACATGGCTGGGGTCCCCGTGGAGGCCAGTGTGGCCGCAATCTTGTGGCCGATGTGCCCACTCTTGCCCATACCGGTCACGACCACACGGCCTTGCACGCTCAGCACCAATTTGACGGCGTCGACAAAGCGATCATCCAGCCGGGTTTTCGCTTGCAGCAAAGCTGCCGCTTCAATGTCCAAGGTCTCGCGTGCGAGTTGAAGGGTGTGGGCAGAGGTGACGGGCATGGGGCCATTTTATCGGGCGCATGCAGGGCGCTGCTGACAAGCCCTTGCGAGACGCCGTGCATGAAACAGGGCGGTCACATGCGCTTGTTAACATCACCACATGGGCGCTTTGGAATTGACCTTGTTGTATTTGCTGGCTGCCGTGCTGGGGGTGGTCGGCTGTCGCATGCTCAAGTTGCCGCCCATGTTGGGTTACTTGGCCGTGGGCGTGGTGATTGGCCCCAACGCCCTGGCCCTCGCGCAGAACTCTGAGGGCGTGAAGCATTTGGCCGAGTTTGGTGTGGTGTTCTTGATGTTCGTGATCGGGCTGGAGTTCAATTTGCCCAAGTTGCGCTCGATGCGGCGTCACGTGTTTGGCTTGGGCCTGCTGCAGGTGTTGTTGACCTTGCTCATCGTGACCGTTTTTTCATTGTTTGTGGCCACGTTGGCCCCAACACTTTGGAAGATGGAGTGGCAAACGGCCTTGGCGTTGTCGAGCGCCATGGCCATGAGCAGCACCGCGATTGTGGTCAAGCTGGTGGCAGATCGGCTGGAGCTGGAGTCAGAGCACGGTAAACGTGTGGTCGGCGTTTTGTTGTTTCAAGATTTGGCCGTGGTGCCTTTGATTGTGATGATCCCGGCCCTGAGTGCCCCGGCGGAAGAGTTGTTGTCGGCTTTGCTGCTGGCAGCAGCCAAGGCCACTGTTTTGATCACTTTGCTGATGACCGGAGGTCAAAGGGTCATGCGCTGGTGGCTGACTTTGGTGGCGCGGCGCAAGAGCGAAGAGCTGTTTGTATTGAACCTGCTGCTGGTCACGCTGGGGCTGGCCTGGATCACCGAGCTGGCCGGTCTGAGTTTGGCGCTGGGCGCTTTCATCGCGGGCATGCTGATTTCCGAGACCGAGTACAAGCACCAGGTGGAGTTGGACATCCGGCCCTTTCACGATGTGTTGCTGGGTCTGTTTTTCATCACCATTGGCATGATGCTGGATTGGCACATCGTGGTTGAGCGCTGGCCGCTGGTGTTGATTTTGACCACACTGCCGGTGCTGTTCAAGTTGGTGCTGGTGTCGGCTTTGGCCAAGATGACCGGTGCCAGCAACGGTGTGGCCTTGCGCACGGGTTTGTATTTGGCACAAGCCGGTGAGTTTGGTTTTGTGTTGCTCACGCTGGGGGCGCAAAGCCAGATCATTCCACCGGCTTTGCTCAACCCGGTGTTGGCCAGCATGGTGCTGTCCATGATGGCCACGCCGTTCATGATCATGCACAGCGACCGGATCGTGCTCAAAGTGGTGAGCAGCGAGTGGCTGCAGCAGTCTTTGCAAATGACCACCATCGCGCGCAAATCGATCAACACCAGCAAGCACGTCATCATCTGCGGCTATGGACGCTGCGGCCAAAATTTGGCGCGCATGCTTGAAAAGGAAAATATTCCCTATATGGCGTTGGACTTGGACCCGGATCGGGTGCGCCAAGCGGCAGCGGCGGGGGATTCGGTGGTTTTTGGCGATGCCGGACGATTGCAGTCACTGATGGCGGCTGGGTTGGCACGCGCCAGCGCGGTGGTCATCACCTACTTGGACGTCCCCGCCGCCATGAAGGTGTTGGACCACGCCCACAGTCACGCGCCTCAGGTGCCGGTGATCGTGCGCACACAAGACGATTTGGACCTTGAAAAATTGCAATTGGCTGGGGCGACCGAGGTGGTGCCCGAAGCGCTTGAGGGCTCGCTCATGCTGGCCAGCCACGCGCTGGCGCTGGTGGGCGTGCCCATGCGACGCGTGATCCGTATCGTGCAAGAGCAGCGCGACGCCCGCTACAACCTGCTGCGGGGCTACTTTCATGGCGCAGACGACGACACGCTGGATGAAATTGACCACGAGCGTTTGACCACCGTGGGACTGCCCTTGGCGTCGCCCTGGTTGGGTAAACAGATCAAAGATCTGGCTTTTCATGCCATGGGTGTGCGTGTGGTCAATCTTCGCCGCGCCCATGGTCAGTCTGACCAAGTGACCGACGATACCGAACTCTTTTCGGGCGACACGCTGGTGCTGTCCGGACGATCCCAAAGCTTGGCGCTGGCCGAAGAAAAACTCTTGCGAGGTTGAAGCCATGCGTTCTGCGAGGGGCTTTGAGGGCTGTCGCGCACAGCGCTGACAAGCCGGTCGCCCCGTTTTAAGCTGGGTGTTTTCATTTGGCCCAAACCGTCCCATGAGCGCCAATCACCTCCCGCCTGCGGCCGTTGATGACCGCGTTCCCTATGCCAAGCCACAACCCTGGGGCATGGCCCCGGACATGGTGGTGCACGATGTGCAGACCGACGATGCGCGCCTGTGGGCGCCCATCGCACCAGGTATCTGGTCACGCCCTTTGCACCTGAATGTGACGGTTGGGTTTTATGTGCATTTGCTCAAAGTCAAACGCTCTGGCCTGTTGCAGCGCCATCGCCATTCGGGCATGGTGCATGCCCATGTGCTGCGCGGCAAATGGTTGTACTTGGAGCACGACTGGGTGGCCGAAGAGGGCAGTTACGTCTTTGAACCACCGGGGGAGACGCACACCTTGGTGGTGCCCGATGATTGCCAAGACATGGTGACGATGTTCACCGTGCATGGTGCTTTGATGTATGTGGACCCCCAAGGCAACGCCACCGGCTACGACGACGTGTTCACCCGCATTGAGAAGTACCGAGCGCACTTTGAAAGCGTGGGCTTGGGGGCGGATCACGTGAAGACCTTCATGCGCTGAAGCACCAGAGCCTGACCCTGTAAAAATCCACCCATCTCGGTTGCGCGTCCAACTTTTGGGGGCAGCTCAGAACAGGCGATTTTTGATGGGGAGCCCACGCCCAGATGAGGGCCGAGATCAAAGCGGTTTCTTGATCCAGTTGGCAATTTCGCCAATGATGCCGCGGCGGAAAGCCAGCACGCAGATCACAAAAATCACCCCTTGGATGATGGTGACCCATGCGCCAAACTGGGCCAAGTAGTTTTGCATGCTCACGATCACGGCTGCGCCCAGCACAGGCCCGAACAAAGTGCCCAGGCCACCCAGCAGCGTCATCAGCACCACCTCACCCGACATGGACCAATGCACGTCGGTCAGCGAGGCCAGTTGGAACACCAGTGACTTGGTGGCGCCAGCCGTACCCGCCAAGGCGCCTGAAATCACAAAAGCGATCAACTTGAACATGTCGGTGTCGTATCCGAGTGAAATGGCTCGGTCCTGGTTTTCGCGGATGGCCTTCAGAATCTGGCCAAAGGGCGAATAAATGATGCGCCAAATCAGCGCAAAACCGGCCAGGAAGATGGCCAGCACAAACACATACATGGCCGAGTTATCTGACAGATCAAACACGCCAAATAACTTGCCACGTGGCACCGACTGGATGCCGTCTTCGCCACCCGTGAAGGGCATTTGGAGATAGAAAAAGAACACCATTTGCGAAAATGCCAGGGTGATCATGGCGAAGTAGATGCCTTGACGCCGAATCGCCAGCATGCCCGTGACCAAGGCCAACAGCGCTGAGCAGGCCGTGGCGAACAACACCGCCAGTTCAGGGTTCCAGCCCCAGACTTTGGCGGCATGGGCCGCGGCATAACCGGCGGTGCCCAAAAACATGGCGTGGCCAAAAGACAGCAGGCCACCAAAACCGATCAACAAATTGAAGGCGCAGGCAAACAAGGCAAAGCACATGACCTTCATCAAGAAGATCGGATAAACCCAAATCGGGGCAATGACCAGCACCAGCACCATGATGGTGAAAGCCACCCACTGGTGGGTGAACGACTGGGTCTTGTAGGAGGGCGTCGAGACTGTGGTCATGGTCTTATTTCTGGGTGCCGAACAACCCGGCAGGCTTGATCAAGAGAACAATGGTCATGATGATGAAAATCACCGTGCTGGAAGCTTCGGGGTAGAACACCTTGGTCAGGCCTTCAATCAGGCCCAGACCAAAGCCCGTGAGGATGGCGCCCATGATGGAGCCCATGCCGCCAATCACGACCACGGCAAACACCACAATGATGATGTCAGCGCCCATGGTGGGGTTGACTTGGTAAATGGGCGCAGCCATGACCCCTGCAAAAGCGGCCAGTCCGACGCCGAAGCCATAAGTCAGGGTGATCATGCGCGGCACGTTGATGCCGAAAGCCTGCACCAAGCTGGGATTTTCAGTGGCGGCACGCAGGTAGGCGCCCAGCTTGGTGCGCTCGATCACGTACCAGGTGGTCAGGCACACCACGAGCGAAGCCACAATGACCCAAGCGCGGTACTTGGGCAGGAACATGAAGCCCGTGTTGAATGCACCCATGAAAACTTCGGGCACTGGATAGGGCATGCCAGATGAGCCAAATTCGTGGCGGAACAAACCTTGAATGATCAAGGCCAGACCGAAGGTGAGCAGCAAGCCATAAAGATGGTCCAGCTTGTACAGTTGTTTGAGCATGGTGCGCTCAATCAGCATCCCGGTGGCACCCACCACCACAGGGGTGACCACCAGTGCGACCCAGTAATTGATGCCCAGTTTGGTCAAGCCCAGATAGGCTACAAAGGCGCCCAGCATGTACTGGGCGCCATGGGTGAAGTTGATGATGTTCAGCAAGCCGAAAATCACGGCCAGGCCCAGCGACAGCAATGCGTAAAAAGAGCCGTTGATCAGCCCGATCAGCAATTGCCCGAACAGGGCTTGCGAAGGTATGCCAAAGATTTCCATGATGTCTCGACTTGCTTGAACAAAGTGGTGTGGTTACTTCTTGACCAGTGGGCAATCGCTCTCAGCCAATGGGCGGAACGCCTCGTTGGCAGGGATGGTGGCCACCAGCTTGTAGTAGTCGTATGGGCCTTTGGATTCAGCAGGCTTCTTGACTTGGAAGAGGTAAGCGGGGTGGATCTTGCGGCCGTCAGCGCGCACGCTGCCTTTGCCGAACAAGGGGTCATCCGTGGGCAACTCCTTCATCTTGGCGGCGACTTTGGTGCCGTCATCGGTTTTGGCGGCATCCACGGCCTTGAGGTAGTGGATCACGCTGGAGTAAACGCCCGCTTGCACCATCGATGGGTACTTGCCGCCCTGAGCTGCAGCAAAACGCTTGCTGAAGGCGCGCGTGTTGTCGTTCAAGTCCCAGTAGAACGTCTCGGTCAGCATCAAGCCTTGTGCAATGTTCAGCCCCAGTGAGTGAACGTCGGGCAAGAAGACCAACAAGCCGGCCAGGTTCTGGCCGCCTTTGGTGATGCCGAACTCGGCCGCTTGCTTGATCGAGTTGGTGGTGTCACCACCCGCATTGGCCAGGCCAATGATTTTGGCTTTGGAGGCTTGTGCTTGCAGCAAGAAAGAAGAGAAGTCTTGTGTGGGGAAGGGCGTGCGCACTTTGCCCACCACTTTGCCGCCGTTCTTGACCACCACGGCTTCGGTGTCGCGCTCGAGGGCGTGGCCGAAGGCGTAGTCCGCGGTCAAGAAGAACCAGGAGTCACCACCGCTTTTGACAATGGCCTTGCCGGTGCCGTTGGCCAGCATCCAGGTGTCATAAGCCCAGTGGATGGTGTTGGCATTGCAGGCCTTGCCCGACAGATCGGCCGTGGCCGAGCCAGAGTTCACGTGCAGCTTGCCTTTGTCGCTGGCAATTTTGGCCACCGCCAGACCCACAGAAGATGTGGGCACGTCGGCGATCATGTCAACTTTGTCGGTGTCAAACCATTGGCGTGCCACGTTGGAGCCCACGTCGGGTTTGTTTTGGTGGTCAGCGCCCACGATTTCCACTTTGAGCGTGCTCTTGGTGGCTTTGACGTAGTCTTCCACCGCCATCTTGGCGGCGGTCACCGAGCCGGGGCCGGTGATGTCGGAGTACAGACCCGACATGTCGTTGAGCACGCCAATCTTGACGATGCCGTCAGAGATTTGGGCTTGCGCGCCGCCAGCGAAGGCGCAAGTGGCCAGAGCGGCCAGGGAAAGAAGTTTGCGTTTCATCGTGTTGTCTCCAGTTAGAAAAAAAATCAGACACCCAAATACTCGTTCAACATCCCCATCTTGGAGGGCAGCTCTTGTGCCGTAAAGCTCTCCACCATCTGGCCATGTTCCATCACGTAAAACCGGTCGGCCAGCGGCGCGGCAAAGCGAAAGTTTTGCTCCACCATGATGATGGTGAAGCCTTTGGCTTTGAGGGCCGTGATCATGCGTGCCAAGGCTTGCACAATGACGGGCGCCAGACCTTCGGAAATTTCGTCGAGCAGCAAAAATCGAGCCCCTGTGCGCAAGATGCGGCCCACGGCGAGCATTTGCTGCTCGCCGCCCGACAGGCGGGTGCCGGGGCTGTTGCGGCGTTCCAGCAAGTTGGGGAACATGTCGTAGATCTCTTCGACCGACATGCCGTTGGGGGCGATCACCGGTGGCAACAACAGGTTTTCTTCGCAAGTTAGCGCTGAAAAAATGCCACGCTCCTCAGGGCAGTAACCGATGCCCAGTTTGGCGATCTGGTGCGGTGCCCAATTCACAGTTTCTTGGCCCTTGATGGTGATGGAGCCGGTGCGCTTGCCCACCAGGCCCAAAATGGATTTGACCGTGGTGGTGCGGCCTGCGCCATTGCGCCCGAGCAAGGTCACCACCTCGCCTTCGTTCACCGTCAGGTCCACCCCGTGCAGGATGTGGGACTCGCCGTACCAGGCTTGAAGCTGGCTGATGCGCAGCATTTCTTTGGACTCAGCCATGGGCACCCTCCAACTGGTTGTCTGTCGTGCCCATGTAGGCTTCCAGCACTTGCGGGTTTTGTGACACCACGCCGTAGGGGCCTTCGGCGATCACCTGCCCACGTTGCAAGACGCTGATGGTGTCGGCAATTTTGGAGACCACGTTCATGTTGTGTTCCACCATCAAAATGGTGCGGTTGGCACCGACTTTTTTGATCAACTGCGTCACGCGGTCCACGTCTTCATGGCCCATGCCTTGTGTGGGCTCGTCGAGCAGCATCAACTCGGGCTCCATGGCCAAGGTGGTGGCGATCTCCAAAGCGCGTTTGCGGCCATAAGGCAACTCGACCGCCGTGAGGTCAGCCATGCCGCCCAAGTCCACCTGGTCCAACAAAGCCATGGCTTGGTCATTGAGTTGATTGAGGCTGCGCTCAGAGCGCCAAAAATGCATCGAGGTGCCGGTGGCCCGTTGCAAACCGATCCGCACGTTCTCCATGACCGTGAGGTTGGGGAAGGTCGCCGAAATTTGGAAGGACCGAACAATGCCACGGCGCGCCACCTGGGAGGGTTTTTCTGCCGTGATGTCATGGCCGTTGAACAGGATTTGCCCCTTGGTCGGGATCAAAAACTTGGTCAACAGGTTAAACACCGTGGTTTTGCCTGCGCCATTGGGGCCGATCAGTGCGTGAATCTGCCCCCGTTTGACACGCAGATCGACGCCGTTGACGGCAATGAAACCCTTGAACTCCTTGATCAGTCCACGGGTTTCCAGAATGATTTCTTCAGACATTGGGCCTTTTACCAGGACAAAAAATGAAAAAGTGCAATGTCATTTTGATGTCAGAAAAGTCTTTATGAACACATGGTTATCCCGTGGTCCTGTCTCTTGTGTGACCAGGGGTGGGTGGCACAGGCTTGGTGCATTCGAGCACCTTGCCGACCCCAGAAGGTCACCTGCTGATGGCGTCGTTGTGCCCGTTCCGTCCTTGGCGCCAGGCTGGCTCAGATGAGTGAGGACCGCTTGCGAGCGTCCCGCGGTGCGCGCTCATGGGGGCCATCGTGCGGCTTGGACACCGCTTGGCGCAACACGGCCAGATAGCCCTGCGCCAACTCCATGCGGGGGCCCCAACCTTGTTGGATCAGCATGCGGTGCGCGGCCGGCAATTTCCAGCACGGCGTGAACACAAAGAGGTGGTGCTCCAGGTGGTAATTGACCCAGTAGGGGGCCAGCACCAGGCGCATACCCCAGTTCGTCAGGGTTGTGCGGGTGTTGCGCAGGCGGTCGTTGTTGTCACCCACCACCGCATGCTCGGCGATGTTGCGGATGCGGCTGATCACTTGGTACCATGTCAGCAAGGGCAGCAGCCACAAAGCGAAATAAGCCCACCCGACACCGGCTGCAGCGGTGATGGCGAAGATGACCAAGTTGGTCAAGACAAAATATTTTTCCGCCTGAAACAACTTGTGCCAGCGCTGCAGGCGATTGGGGTCATCGCCCATTTCCATGCGCAAAGCATCCATGCGTCGCTGGTAGCCGGTGATGCCCAAGATGTCGCGTCGCATCTTGCGCCAAAAACTGCTTTGGCTGATGGGAAATGGGGCCGACAAGATCAGGTCTGGATCTTCCTTTTGTTGTGTGTGCCGATGGTGGCTCAGGTGATAAGGCCGGTACAGCGACAGGCTCGCACCCACAGGCCAACCGCACAACCATGCGCCCAAGGTGTCGTTGAGTCGGGTGTTTTTGAACAAGGCCCGATGGGCCGCATCGTGCATCAAGATGGCCAAGCCCAGTTGCCGCCCGCCAATCACCACCACCGCGATGAGATAGCTCAAGGGATTGGGCCAAGCGATGAAAAACGCCATCGCCAAAGCCATCACCCCCCAAGCATGGAGCACCAAATAGACGCCCATCCAATCCGAGCGCTCGCGCAAATAAGCGCTTTGCTCGGGGCTGAGGCGGGGAAGTGTGTCGGTGGTCATGGGACTCGGTGCAAGAGCGCATCAAACCACAATCATGCGTGCGTCCAGCTGGCCGCATGCGTCACTGACGTGACCTATTGAGGGTTTCCCTGAGGCGAACTTGGTGCAAACAGGCCCCGTCAGTGGGGTCACTTGCCGATGCAAAAACGCGAAAAAATCTCGCCCAGCAAATCGTCGGCGCTGAACTCGCCTGTGATCTCGTTCAGGGCGTTTTGGCCCAGGCGCAGCTCTTCGGCCAGCAGGTCCAGACTTTGTGCTTGGGCGGCCAGGTGGCCGTCGGCCATTGCCAAATGCTCGCGCACGCGGTGCAGGGCTTGCACATGGCGCTCGCGTGCCATGAACAGGCCTTCGCTGGCGTGCTGCCAACCGGCTTGTTGCAGCAGTTGCTGGCGCAAGGCTTGCAGGCCTTCGCCCGTTCGGGCCGAGAGCGTCAGGCCACGGCGTTCTTGCAGAGCATGGGCTGCGTCGGCCTTGTTCCAGACATCGACCACAGCCACACTGGCCGGCACACGGGATCTCAAGGCTGTGGCGATGTCGGCGTCCGCGCTGTCGTATTCGGGTTGGCCCGTGCGTGTCAGATCGTGCAAAAACAGCACCGCATCGGCGTTTTCTATTTGGCCCCAAGCGCGGGCAATGCCGATTTGCTCCACCTCGTCCACGCCCTCGCCATCGCGCAGCCCGGCGGTGTCGATCACATGCAGCGGCACGCCTTCAATCTGAATGGTTTGCTGCACCACATCGCGCGTGGTGCCCGCAATGGGTGTGACGATGGCCAGCTCGGCCCCAGCCAATGCGTTGAGCAGCGAGCTTTTGCCCGCATTCGGTTGGCCCGCGATCACCACCTTGATCCCCTCACGCAGCAAAGCGCCTTGCCGCGCTTTGCCCAGCACCGTGAGCAGTGCCGTTTGCAGGCGCGTCAATTGCCCCTGCGCATCGGCTTTTTGCAGAAAATCGATTTCTTCTTCGGGGAAGTCCAGCGTGGCCTCAACCAGCATGCGCAGGTGAATCAGCGCATCGCGCAGCCCATGGATTTCTTTGGAAAAATCACCCGCCAAGGAGCGGCTGGCGCTGCGCGCCGCGGCTTCGGTGCTGGCGTCGATCAGGTCGGCAATCGCCTCGGCTTGCGCCAAGTCGATCTTGTCGTTCAAGAAAGCACGTTCAGAAAACTCACCGGGCTGCGCCACGCGCAGTCCTGCCAACCTGGGCAGGCCTGTGGCCGGGTCCACCTCGGCCGCTGCCTGCAGGCAACGCGCGACCAGGAGCTGCAAGACCACCGGGCCACCGTGCGCTTGCAATTCCAGCACGTCTTCGCCTGTGAAGGAGTGCGGCGCCACAAAGTGCAAAGCCAAGCCGTGGTCGATCGGGCTGCCATCGGCATCAGCAAATGGCAGGTAGGTGGCTTCACGTGGTTTGAGTGGTCGCCCGCACAGGGCCTGAATCAGCGATGAAAGGTTGCGGCCAGAGACACGCACAATGCCCACCGCGCCGCGACCGGGTGCGGTGGCGATGGCGACGATGGGTTCTTGGTGTCTGGCAAGCATGGCGGTCTTGGTGATCTTGGGCAGGGTGAAGCAAAAAAAGGCCGCTTGCGCGGCCCTTTGCTTGGGGGTTCTTACTTGAACTTGGGCAAGTTGAACTGCGGCGGTACGCCCATGCGGGTGTTGATCATCCACTGCTGGGCGATCGACAAGATGTTGTTCGTGATCCAGTACAGCACCAAGCCGGCCGGGAAGAAGAAGAACATCACCGAGAACACCAGCGGCATGATCCACATCAGCTTGGCTTGCATCGGGTCCGGTGGCGCGGGGTTGAGCGCAGTCTGCAGCAAGGTGGTCAAGGTCATGACCAATGGCAAGATAAAGAACGGATCGGGCGCGGAAAGGTCGTTGATCCACAAAATCCATGGCGCATTGCGCATCTCGACGCTGGACAACAGCACCCAGTACAACGCAATGAACACGGGGATTTGAACCATGATCGGGAAGCAGCCACCCATGGGGTTGACCTTTTCTTCACGGTAAATGCGCATCATCTCCTGCTGCATTTTTTGCGGATCGTTTTTCAGACGCTCGCGCATCTCCATGATCTTGGGGTTGATGGCCTTCATCTTGGCCATGCTGGCATAAGCCTTGGCGTTGAGCCAGTAAAAAGCAATTTTGAGCAAGAGCACCAGCGCCACAATGGACCAGCCCCAGTTTTGAATGAAGCTGAACAACTTGTCCAGCAGCCAGTACAAAGGCTTGGACAGCATGGCCAACCAGCCGTAATCTTTCACCAAATCCAGGCCAGTGGCCAGGGCCTCGAGCACTTTTTCTTCTTGGGGGCCACTGAACAATTGGGTGCTCACACTTTTGGATTGGCCTGGCGCCACATCGGCCAAGGGCGTGATCATGCCCACGGCATACAGGTTGGTGTCGACTTTGCGCACGAAGTTCTCACGCTGAATGCCGTCTGCCAGCAGCCAGGCTGTTGCAAAGTAGTGCTGCACCATGGCCACATAGCCATTGGGCGATGACTTGTCGATTTCGGCTTTGTTTTTTTCGATGTCGCTGAACTCAACCTTCTGGTATTTTTTGGCGTCGGTGTAAACCGCCGGGCCTGTGAAGGTGGAGTAAAACGACGACTCACCTGCAGGCTTGTTGCCATCGCGCACCAATTGCAAATACAACTGAGGCGACACGCTGGCCGTGCCGGTGTTGACCACTTCGTGTTTGACAACGATGGCGTAGCTGCCGCGCTGCAGGGTGTAGGTCTTGATCAATTTCACGCCGTTTTGCACATCGGACTCGAAGCGCAAGTTCAATTCGTTTTGACCCTCTTTCAGGCTGCGTTCGCCGCTGAACTTCATGGGTGATTTGTGCGTCGGGAAGTCGCCCCCGATCAGGCCAGTCTGCGCCACGTACACGCGGCTGCTGCTTTGGTCCAGAAAGACAAAAGGCTTGCTGCTGTCCACAAAGTCGGCATGCTTGGTGAACTCGGTGCGCACCAAGGAGCCGCCCTCGGTGTCAAAGCTGAGTTTGAGCACATCGGTGGCCACTTCGATTTTCTCGCGGGGTGCCGCTGTGGCTGCCGGTGCAGACGAAGGCACTTGGCCAGGCGTGGCGGCCGCCGCTGCTGCAGGCGTCGCTGTGGGCACGGCATTGGCGCCAGCAGCGGGTGCAGCCGGCGTTGGGGCTGAGGCAGCAAGCTCCGGTTTCGGGAAGAAAGTGGCCTTGTTGCCGTTGGACAGTTGCCACTGGTCCCACAGCAGGACCATGGAAAAACCAAAAATCACCCAAAGGATGGTGCGACGGATATCGTTCATGGGGTCTTCTTTGACGAAGTAGGAGATAACAAATCAGAGAACAAGCGGGGTGCTTGCAGGGGAACAGCATCATGACCACCCGCGCACCAAGGACCGCAGCGCACCAGGCGGTGAATGGTGAGGTAACTGCCAGCCATGGCGCCGTGACGTTCAAGCGCTTGCAAGGCATAGACCGAGCAAGTGGGCTCAAAGCGGCAAGACGATCCCAGCCAAGGGCTCAACAGCAAGCGGTAACCACGCACCACGCCCATCAACAAACGCTGAATGGTCATGCGCGAGCCTCTGCCGTTTGGGGGCGAGTGGCGCGCTCGAACAATTGCTCGAGCTCTTGCCGCACAGCCAGCTTCAAGTGCTCAGACGTGGCGCTGATGAATTGTTGGCGGTCAAACGTGGTGCGCAGGCGCACCACGTGGGCAGCGACCGGCAAGCGATCGACAAAACGCTCGCTCACGTTGTAAATCTGGCGTTTGATGGCGTTGCGCGTCACCGCGCGGCGCGCCCAGCGTTTGGGCACCATGGCACCCAGCCAAACGTCAAACAAGCCAAAAAGGGCCTGCTCCGCTGAGGGTGCAGGCCCAACTTGTTCAGCAGGTGCCAAGGAAATGTCTGCGGCTGGGGTCAATGTCAGGCGGTGCAACGCAAAGTGCGCTGTGCGCGAGACTGTTCCACCCGCCAGGGCGGCCTGAAACTGTGGGCGTGTTTTCAAACGCTGCACGATGGCCAAACCCTGAGATCAACCGGCGGCCGCGGCAACAGGCCACAGCGACACGGCTGAAAAGGCATTAGACAGCCAGACGCTTGCGGCCTTTGGCGCGACGTGCATTGATCACAGCGCGACCGCCACGGGTTTTCATGCGAACCAGAAAGCCGTGGGTACGGGCGCGACGTGTCTTGGATGGTTGGTAGGTGCGTTTCATAACTCTTCCTTTGTGCCCAATGCCATGAATCAGCTTTGGGCGAAACCCAAGATTATCGCAAACTTTCGAACGCCCGGCAAATTATCCTGCAATTGGGTTTCGGGTGTTCCCTGATCTCGGTCCAGGCGGATGTGGTTT